>DQHP01000094.1 GCA_003524435.1 Microbacterium sp. | reverse complement strand
CAGCGTCCGGAGCCGCAGCGTCCGACGCCACAGCATCCGCTACCTCGACGTCACCGGCCGGGGGCCAGGAATCGCCGCCGGCCACACGCGGCAAGCCTCGCCGCAGCATCCGCGTTGCCATGACTACTTCTTCCGCGCTTCGAGCGCCTCGATTACCTGTGGCACGACGGTGAATACGTCACCGACGATGCCAAAGTCTGCGACGTCGAAGATCGGGGCGTCGCCATCCTTGTTGATAGCGATGATGTTCTTCGCGGTCTGCATCCCCGCGCGGTGCTGGATCGCGCCAGAAATTCCGAGAGCGATATACAGCTGCGGCGATACGGAGACGCCGGTCTGTCCGACCTGGTGCGCATAAGGAATGTAGCCGGCATCGACCGCGGCACGAGACGCGCCAATCGCAGCGCCGAGCACATCAGCGAGCTGCTCGACGAGTACGAACTTCTCTTTCGAACCGAGGCCGCGACCACCAGAAACCACCTTCGCGGCTCCGCGCAGATCCGGGCGGGACGACTCAACCTCAACAACTTCAATCGCACCGGCCTTGGCCGAGGCCGCCCCCGAGGCAGAGACCTCAAGCGCTTCGACTGTCGGCGAGGCCACGGCTTCCGCGCGAGCATCCACCGCGCCCTGACGGAGGGTGATGACCGATGAACCGTAGGTCGCCGCCGAATCCACGAGGTACGCGCCACCATAAACCGAATGGTGAGCAACGATTCCTTCGTCATCACGCGAAACGCCGATCGCGTCAACCGACAGCGCGAGCTTCTCGCGCACGGCGAAACGGCCGGCGACATCGCGGCCAGTGATCGAATTCGAGACCAAAACCGCATCCGGCTGCACACGCTGATACGCGGCCTGCAGCGCGTCAACAAGCGGAACAGTAAGCGAACCGGCATCAGCATCGGCAGTCAGTACGACTGACGCACCGGCAGCGGCTGCAGCATCCACCGCAGCCTGGGAGCCACCGGCAACCACCGCGACCGGAGAGCCGATCGTTGACGCCGCACCGATGAGGGCCGCGGTCGACTTGGCGGCGTCGCCAGCAGGAGTCACGTCTACCAAGACGAGAATCGACTTTTCGGGATAGCTCATCATCACACCAGCCTGTTCTGCACGAGGAATTCGACCAGCTGCGCGCCAGCATCACCCTCATCTGTGATCTTTACACCTGCCGCGCGCGGAGGCTTCTCGGAGACGGTCGTCATAATCGTCCGAGGCGCCGCAGCAGGATCTGCGGAAACACCGAGGTCGTCAAGTGAAAGGATCTCCAGCGGCTTCTTCTTGGCCGCCATAATGCCCTTGAAATTGGGAAAGCGGGCGTCAGGAAGAGCCTCGGTGATTGAGATAACAGCGGGGTACGACACCGAAACCGACTGCGATCCATCGTCGGCCGCACGCGTGCCAGAAACACCGTCTGCGGTGATCTCGACGGAGTTGAGCGCTGTGGCCTGCGCGTAGCCGAGGTGCTCAGCGAGCATCGCGGGAATCATGCCGCCGGAGCCATCGGTGGAGAGGTTTCCGGCGATGACCAGGTCAGGCTCGGCGCGGCGAATCGCGGCGGCCAAGACTTCAGCGGTCAGGCCCAGATCAGCACCAGCGAGTTGCTCATCGACGATGTGAACAGCGGATGCTGCACCGATAGCGAGCGCCCGGCGAATGGATGCCGTAGATGAGTCGGGCGCCATCGCAAGCGCGACGACCTCGACGTCATCTGCCTTGCCGGCATAGGCGAGAGCAACCTCGAGCGCACGCTCGGTGATCTCGTCCAAAACGACGTCACCGGCCCCGCGATCGGCCAGCCCTGTCTCCAGGTTCAGCTTCCGATCGCCATAGGTGTCCGGCACCTCTTTGACAAGGACAAAAATCTTCATCGAATGCTCCTCACGACAGGGCTGAGTCTATCTGCACGGGAATGAATGTAGCCAATCAAACGGCATCCGCGCACCAATCTCGCACCGCAGCGCGTTCAATGTATACACACCGCACAATTCCGGATGATGCACGTCCACCCAGTAGCGTAGAGCCGTGACCCGTTCCCGTCCGCTCCCTATTGATCCCCTCGCCGAGGCGAAGCGTCAGTGGTTGGCTCACGGCTGGGCGGATGCCGCGGACGGCATGGCGATGGTCACCTCGGTCATGCGCGCGCAGCAGCTGATGCTCGCGCGAGTTGATGCCGCACTCAAGCCTTTCGCTCTCTCGTTCGCACGCTTCGAGGTTCTTCGCCTGCTCGCTTTCAGCCGTTCCGGAAGCCTCCCGCTGTCGAGCGTGGTCGCCCGCCTGCAGGTGCACCCGACCACAGTCACGAGCACGGCAGAGCGACTGGTCCGTGACGGATTGATCGTGCGCGAACCGCACCCGCATGACGGGCGCGCGGCGATGCTAGCCCTCACAGACGCCGGACGTGACCTCGTCAATCGTGCGACCACGGCTCTGAACACCGAGGTTTTCGCTGCTCCCGGCGTGCCGTCTGAGGACGCCGCCGACCTCGTGACGATCGTCGCCCGCCTGCGCAAGAACGCCGGCGATTTCACGGACCCCCGGCCGCTGCCAGATCCGCTCTGATGGCCGAATTCGTGCTCGAGCGCATCATCCGAGCGGCGCCTGCTGCAGTGTTCGCAGCATCCCTTGATCCGGAACTCCACGTCGCCTCCATGGCGGGCTACGGCGAAACGATGATCGAAGGCCCCGCGGGGGGCTCGTTCACCGAGGGGTCAACGGTGACCTGGCGTGCGAAGCACTTCGGCATCGCGTTCCGTCTCAGTACCGTCGTGTTCGATATCGACGAGCCCCACCGATTCTGCGACAGGCAGATCAAAGGACCGTTCCGGGACTTTCACCACGAGCATGTGTTTGCGGAGCACGCGGAGGGCACACTCATGCGCGACACCATCACGTTCCGTTCACCATTCGGCCCGATCGGCGCGCTCGTTGACCGGCTTTTCATGCGGGAGTACATGCGCCAGCTGATCTCCGAACGCAATGAGGTACTCGCGGTTTCCGTCGAGGGGTGATCGGCGTACTCTGGGTGACCCGATCTATCGATTCGTGAAGTTCGGCGCCCGCTTCTCGAGGAAGGCCGCCATACCTTCCTTCTGATCCGCCGTGTCGAACAGTGCGGTAAACGCGGATTTCTCCGCGTTGAGCCCTTCGGAGAGAGTCGTCTCCATCGCCGCATCCAACGTCGCCTTCGCGGCGTACACCGACGGTAGCGATTTCGCGGCGATCCCCTCTGCCAGGGTCGCCACTTCGGCCAGAAGGTCGGATGCCGGAACTACACGCGATACGAGCCCAGAGCGCTCTGCTTCCTCCGCGCCCATCATTCGACCGGAGAGGATGAGTTCGGTGGCTTTGTAATAGCCCACCGCACGAATAAGGCGCTGCGTACCACCCATGCCCGGGATCACCCCGAGGTTGATCTCCGGCTGGCCGAACTTCGCGGTGTCGGCGGCAAGGATGATGTCGCACATCATCGCCAGCTCGCATCCGCCGCCCAGAGCAAAGCCAGAAACAGCGGCGATCACGGGGGTGCGCACGGCGGCGAAGTCGCCCCAGGCCCCGAAATGATCGGTCTCGCGCATATCGTGGGCCGACATCGACTGCATCTCTTTGATGTCGGCGCCTGCGGCGAAGGCCTTTTCAGACCCCGTGACGACGATTGCGCCGACACCCTCATCTGCGTCGAAAGCGACAGCGGCGGCCGTGACCTCTTGCGCGACCTGAGAGTTCAGGGCATTCAGCGCCTGCGGCCGGTTCAGGGTGATCCACCCCACGCGACCACGCTGCTCGACCAGGATCGTCTCGTACTCCGTCATGGGGTTCCTCTCCGTCGTATCACCACAGTCTGCCCGTTTTCGCCTCGTGTCTCACACCGAGCCGTCGCGAATGTCCGTGATGATGCCCGAGAAGTCTCGCCCAGCGCCGTCACCGGCCGCGAAAGCCGAATACAGCTGCTGCGCAAGCCGGCCCATCCGGGCATCAGTGCCCGTCTGTTCGATCGCCTGCAACGCTAGTCCCAGATCCTTCGCCATCAGTGCTCCGGCAAATCCGGGCTGGTAGTCGCGGTTCGCCGGACTCGTCGGCACAGGCCCCGGCACCGGACAGTTCGTCGTCAGAGCCCAGCACTGTCCGGTGGCGTTGGATGCGACCTCATACAGCGCTTCGTGGGAGAGGCCCAATCCCTCGCCGAGCACAAAAGCTTCTCCCACAACAATCTGCGACACCGCGAGAATCATGTTGTTGCAGACCTTCGCGGCTTGGCCAAGTCCCGGGCCGCCGCAGTGCACGATGCGCTTGCCCATCGCCTCAAGCACAGGAAGCGCCGCTGCAAAGTCATCGTCAGAGCCGCCGACCATGAACGCGAGCGTGCCATTCTCCGCGCCGACGACCCCACCGGAGACGGGGGCGTCCACGCTGCGATGGCCGGCCGCCACCGCGAGCGCATGCGCAGCCTGCGCCTCGTCCACGGCGATCGTGGATGACTCGATGAACAGCGTGCCCGGTTTCGCTGCGGCCAGCAGTCCCGACTCATACGCCTCAATCACGTGCTTTCCCGCGGGGAACATCGTTATGACGACATCCGCTTCTGCCGCAGCATCCGCACCGCTGGCGGCGACGGGAATTCCAGCCGCACCCGCGGCCGCAACCGCAGCCGGCATCAGGTCGAATCCGTGCACCTCGTGCCCGGCCTTCACGAGGTTGACGGCCATCGGCAGGCCCATGTGACCCAGGCCGAGAAAAGCGATACGACTCATGATGCACTCCTCATTGAGACGGATCCTGCCGGCCGCAGCATCTCACGTCCGACGATCAGCCGCATGATCTCGTTGGTTCCTTCGAGAATCTGGTGCACGCGCAAGTCCCGCACCACCTTCTCGATCCCGTAGTCCTGAAGATACCCGTAGCCGCCATGCAGCTGAAGGGCACGGTTGGCAACATCGAATCCAGCATCCGTCGCGAAGCGTTTGGCCATCGCACAGCGCATCGTGGCATCCGGAGCGTGTTCGTCGACAGCCTGCGCGCCGTCACGAACCATCAGCCGCGCGGCCTGCAACTCGGTGCGCATATCGGCAACGGTGAAGAGAATCGACTGCTTTTCGGCAAGTGGTTCCCCGAACGCAACGCGCTCGTGGACGTACTCCACCGCGCGATCCAGCGCCCACTGCGCCCCACCCAGCGAACAGGCCGCGATATTGAGCCGGCCACCGTTGAGCGCCGACATCGCGATAGCGAAGCCCTGACCCTCGCTGCCAAGCATGGCCGATGCCGGCACTCGCACACCATCGAAGATCACCTGGCGCGTGGGCTGAGCGCGCCAACCCATCTTCTTCTCGAGCGCGCCGAAGCTCAGGCCTTCTGCTCCGGCGGAAACGAGGAAGGCGCTGATCCCGCGCGCGCCCGACCCGGTATCGCCGGTGCGTGCCATGACGACGTACACGCCTGATTCGCCAGCACCGGAGATGAACTGCTTCACCCCGGTGAGTACGTAGTCGTCGCCGTCTCGGATGGCACTTGTCGAGATGGCCGCCGCGTCGGAACCGGCGCCGGGCTCGGTCAAGCAGTAGCTACCGAACTCGCTCATGACCGTCAGCTTCGGCAGCCATTCGCTGCGCTGTGCGTCGTCGCCGTAGGTGTCGATCATCCAGGCGACCATGTTGTGAATAGAGATGTACGACGCGATCGTCGGGTCGCCCTTGGCGAGTTCCTCGAAGATCGCGACGGTGTCGGCGCGCGAAAGTCCGGTGCCGCCGGACTCCTCACGCACATAGATGCCGCCGAGCCCCATCTCGCCGCCGCGATGCAACGCCTCACGGGGGAATGTGTGGGTCTCGTCGCGCTCGATAGCGAACGGCGCAAGTTCCGCCTCGGCGTACTCGCGGACAGCGTCGAGAATCGCTTCGCGCTCTTCGTCGGTGGTGAAAGCTGATGTCATTGTCATTGTCCGCCTACTTCATCGTCGGGATGACGAAGCTCGCACCCTCACGGACGCCGTGCGCGGGCCAGCGGCTCGTCACCGTCTTGGTCTTGGTGTAAAAGCGGAACGCATCAGGTCCGTGCTGGTTGAGGTCACCGAATCCTGACCGCTTCCAGCCGCCGAACGTGAAGTACGCAATCGGCACCGGAATCGGCACGTTGACGCCGACCATGCCGACGTTCACCCGTGCGGTGAAGTCACGGGCAGCGTCGCCGTCACGCGTGAAGATCGCGACCCCGTTTCCGAACTCGTGATCGGATGCCATGGCGAGAGCTTCTTCGTAATCCGCGGCGCGGGCGATCACGAGCACGGGGCCAAAGACTTCTTCGCGGTAGATCGCCATGTCAGTGGTGACGTGGTCGAACAGAGTCGGTCCGAGGTAGAAGCCCTCTTCGTGCCCTTCGACAGTGAATCCGCGACCGTCGGCGAGCAGCGTCGCGCCCTCGTCGATGCCCTGCTGGATGTAGCCCTCTACACGCTCAACAGCGGAGCGTGCGACCAGTGGCCCGTAGTCGACGTCCTCTGCGAGCGAGGGTCCGATGCGCAGCTGCGCCACACGTTCGGTGAGCTTGGCGGCGAGCGCGTTCGCCGTCTCCTCCCCGACGGGAACGGCAACAGAGATCGCCATGCATCGCTCGCCAGCCGAGCCGTAACCCGCACCCATCAGTGCGTCGGCGACATTGTCGAGGTCGGCGTCGGGCATCACGATCATGTGGTTCTTCGCGCCGCCGAAGCACTGAGCACGCTTGCCGTGAGCCGCGGCGGTTGTGTAGATGTACTCGGCAATCGGCGTGGAGCCGACGAATCCGATCGCGCGCACGCGCTCGTCGGTCAACAAAGTGTCCACCGACTCCTTGTCGCCATGCACGACGTTGAAGATGCCAGCCGGGAGCCCTGCTTCGAGGAACAACTCCGCCAGGCGCACCGGAACCGAGGGATCGCGCTCGCTGGGCTTGAGGACGAACGCGTTACCAGCGGCGATCGCAGGCCCCGCCTTCCACAGCGGGATCATCGCGGGGAAGTTGAAGGGCGTGATGCCCGCGACCACACCCAGCGGCTGACGCATCGAGTAGACATCGATCCCCGTGCCCGCCTCCGTAGAGTACTCACCCTTCAACAGGTGCGGAGCGCCGGCTGCGAACTCGATGACGTCCAGCCCGCGAAGGATGTCGCCCTTCGCATCGTCGAAGGTCTTGCCGTGCTCGCTCGAGAGCAGCGTGGCGAGTGAATCCATGTCACGGTGCACGAGCTCAAGGAACTTCAGCAGCACGCGAGCACGCTTCTGCGGGTTGGTCGCCGCCCACGCGGGCTGTGCCGCCTCGGCATTCGCGATCACTTCGCGCACCTCGTCGGCCGACGCGAGTGGCACGCGTGCCTGCACGGTGCCCGAGCTGGGGTCGTATACGTCACTGAAGCGGCCAGCATCCGGGGTCTGGAGCGAACCGCCTACAAAATGGGGGATGGTACGAGTCATTGTGTGATGTCCCTTCACGCCTTCTTTGGCATGATGACCACTTTACTCGGGCGCCCTGATATTTACTAGGGTGCCCTTGTAAACATCCCCCCTACAGGTAGTCGTCCGGATGCAACTGGCGCACTCCGCGCGCGTGCACGATGAACTGGGCCCGCAGTGGCACATCGAGCAACCGTGAAGCCTCAGCCATCGCCCTCGCCCAGTTGCGGTCGTCGTCGCTGATCATCTCGGTCCCGATCCGCTCCCAGGCCAACACGATGCTCGCATTTCCGGTCATCTCTCGCAGCAGTCCGGCCCGGTGCATGAGCACATGAGCTTCGGTCACTGTGCCGAGATCATCGATGTCGACTTCGTAGTTAGGATCGGCGGGGTAATCATTCATCGGCATGAGCGGATCGCCCAGGCAGCCACGTTCGTCCATGAACATCAGCCACATCTGCCGCTGATTCGCGCGTTGCAGCAGTAGTTCCACCACGTCGCGCAGGTCGTCGTCGTGGTCGAGGACACGGTCTTTCAGAGGGTTCGTCGTCTCAGTCATGCTCCGATAATGACGCCACCGGCGAAACCCCGCCCGCGAATTTTCAGCGGTTGTGGATAACTTCCGCAGCACCCACGAATGTGCAGAAAGAGTGCGAACGTCCTGTTTGGTAGCCGTTCACCGCCCGGTCATTTTCATCGCCTACAACTACTTCTGCGCGGAATTTCTCAGACCGGAACGGGTATCACGAGCTTTTCGCGCCACGGTGAGCATGGCTCCCGAGACCCCCGCCGAATCGGGTCGGCGGGGGTCTACTTCGTCTCCCGGGTGTTTACTCCCAGGTGACGGTGGGAGCCTCTGCTGCGAAATCAACCGACGGAGTCTTCGTGTATCCACCGAACCAGACCTCGAACTCCGAGGTAACGCCATCCTTCGTGCCCTGCAATGTCATGTCTACGTCGACGGAGTCGTATGTCGTAACGAGCGTCGGCGTGCTGTAGTCGGGCTCGACCTGCATCTCATCGAGGTCTTGCTGTCCATCCTCAGTAAGCGTGCGCGTGACACTTCCGTCAACGGGCGTGTACCCACTCAGGTCGATGTCAGTGATGTCCATGCCACAAGGCGTGGTGAGCGTCTTCAGCGCGACGCACTCTTCGATCGCTTCGCGCACCAGGGCGCGGAACGTGTCACCAGCGGCGTCGGTGAGCACCGGGCGTACGTCCATGAGCATCTCAGCGTCATCGTCCGTGACAAGCGTGAATGTATCTGTATCCGAATCAAGCTCAAACTCGTCGTACGCAAGCGACAGCTGATACGTGCCAGGGAACAGAGTCGGGTAATCCTCGCCGGGCTCGACGCCGTTGACAGTCACTCCGAGACCTTCGTAGCCCGACAGCATGGTGGTAACGAGTCCGTCGCCGATCTGCCATTCGTCACCGTAGTTCCAGACCGTGAAGTCACGCTCGATTGTTTCGCCGCCGATCGCGAACGATGCCGTGACGACAGTTTCATAGTCATCGCTGGAGCCTTCTGGCTCTTCGACGACGATGTCGGTGATCGGTGCCAGATCCAGCGAAGCCGCAAGCACCTCGTCATTGAGAAGGCTGTCATCTGAATACGAATCAACGAACTCAAGCGCCGCCGCGGAGTCGCCATCGGCGATCGCCGTCAAGTACTCCTCCACGACACCGGATGCTGTGGGGGCAGGTCCACGCAAAAGGTTGGGAACAACGATCACCGCGGCGATGAGCAGCACCAGAAGAGCTGCGCCACCGATGATGCCGAATAGCAGCCCCTTCGACATGGGCTTCTTCGGCGCAGCCGGAGCTACCGAGTAGGCGCCAGCGGGATAGCCACCCGCCTGATATTCGGCGTTCGGGTATGCGGCGTTCGGGTAGCCACCCGTTGCTTGCCCTCCCGCGGGGAAGGCGTGGGTGCCGTCTTGGGGTACCGCGACTCCGACAGCCGGATCATACGTCGGCGTCGCACCGGGATAGGCCGCAGGAGCAGCACCGTAGGCGGGCGCCGGGGCAACGGGAGCCTCGTACGGCGGAGCCAGCGTCTCGTATGCGGGAGCCGGGGCATCTGCGGGCTGCACGGGCTCAGCAGGATTTGCGATCTCGGCCGGCTGCGCACTCAGCGGCTCATCAATCGGTGGGA
>DQHP01000114.1 GCA_003524435.1 Microbacterium sp. | reverse complement strand
TGCGCGTGGAAGGCACCGTCCTGCGCGCCGGGCGCGCGCACATCGATGCCCAATGGCTCGGCGATGTCGTTGTCGCCCGTGGCGAGGCCGCTCGAGAAGCACGTGGTCCTGCACTCGCGGCCAGGGGCTGGCACCTGATTCGGGGCGGCATCGACGGCCTCGTGATCGTACAGAACACCGATCCGGATGATCCCATCACCAGTTGGACGATCTCGACACGCACTCCAGACCGGCTTGCTGCGGCGATTCAGGATGCTCGCGTAGCAGCCTCGCTCCCGGACTGATCGCCCGTCACTACAGACGACAACGCGCCCCTAGCCATCAGGCTGGGGCGCGTGAACGCGAGTGCGTCTGCGATTACGCAGCGCACTCCTTGCAGATTGGGCCATCCGGGCCATCGTGGTCCAACTGCGATTGGTGCTTCACAAGGAAACAGTTCATGCAGGTGAACTCGTCCTGCTGTGCGGGTAGCACAACAACATCGAGTTCAAGGTCGGAGAGGTCAGCACCGGGGAGGTCAAAACTCGACGGGTTGTCAGAGTCTTCGTCGCCGGTGGTGCCGGAGAGTTTGTCCGGCACACGCTCCTTCAAGGCTTCGATCGACTCGGAGGGGTCGTCTTCGCTCTTTCGGGGGGCGTCGTAGTCGGTTGCCATGCGGTAGATCTCCACATTCATAGTGCTCGTGGGTGGTGCGCCGAAGGGTATGCGGCGGGCATAGTTTGCACGAAGCTGAGGCATTTCGCAAATGCTCTCTTGTTCGCCAGATGAAACTGACGGCGCGCCCAGCGTATTCCCTGGTCTTGCGCGGGGTACGTGACACGATGATTAAACACCCATCAGAGGGGCATTCGCATGGAAAACGTCACTATCGTCGGCACCGAAGACGACCGACTGATCCTCGCCAACGGCTCTGGCGAAAGATTCACTCTTGCCATCGACGAGGTGTTGCAACGAGAGATTCGCCGCGCACGTCGCCGCGACGCAGGTGAAGCGCCGCGCGCAACTGCAAGTCCGAGAGAGATACAGACGCATATTCGGTCCGGTCTCACGGCCCCCGAGGTCGCTGAGCTTCTCAGCGTCGATGTAGAAGAAGTCATCCGCTTCGAGGGCCCCGTCCTCGCAGAGCGGGAACACATCATCTCGCAAGCACTCGCGGTTCCGGTTCTCATCGGTAGTGAGGTCGAGCCTGACGCACAACCAACTTTCGGCGCCGCGATCCGCGCCAAACTCGCTGATGTGCACGCTAGCGCTGAGCGTTGGGCCAGCTGGAAAGAAGAATCCGGTTGGATTGTGAAGCTGGAGTTCACCGCGAACGAGGTGTCACATGATGCCCGTTGGAGCTTCGACGCCCGCCATCGTGCGCTTTCCCCATTGAATGCGGATGCTACGCAACTATCGCGTCAGGGCTCTCTGCCGGAGGGACTGATCCCCCGGCTTCGCGCAGTCGACAGTGAGCGTGCTGAGTCGCCGTACAAGGACGACAGCCGCTTCGACTCCGGGGCGTTCGGACCCCGACGGTTGCCAAACCCCGATGCGGAAACCGATGAGTTGCAGCTGCCGGAGCGTTCGACTGCCGCTGTACAGAACGCGGCGACGAAACGTGCACCCGACGCATCCGTCACCAGCGCAGAGACGGCAGACCTCCTAGAGGCGCTGCGCCGTCGACGCGGGCAGCGCGAGAGCGCCCCTTTGGTAGACGATGACGCGCACTCGTCAGAAGAACGGGCGACGAACGACAGCCCGATTGCTCTGTTCGACGCTCTTGACGACGCGGATGATCACGCTGAGCCCCATTCCGAGCCCCCCGCTCGTGAAGAGCCGTCCACCGACACCTCAGGCCGCCGCCGGCGGCGAAACGCCATGCCCTCGTGGGATGAGATCGTCTTTGGTGCTCGCACCGAGGACTAGGTTCTCGGGCACTACGGCAGTTAGCTGGCGAATGCCCCACGCCTGAGGTACGGCACCTGCCGTTCTTCTGGCGTGAGGGCACCGTGCTGGCCAATCATTCCGCGCGATCGCTGGTCTGAGGCGGTGGCATCGTAGAACGCTTTGTTGCCGCGCGCGATGACGAGGAGGTCGCCGATGCGTGCGGAAGCATCAGCGGTGACACTCTGGCCGAACAGCCCGGCCGCTTCTGCTTCGGCCCGGCTCAGAACGTCTGCATCGCCTTCGCTTTCGCGACGCCACACGTCTCGTAGCGCTTCCGGATCAGCGGATGCTTCGAGATATACATGCAGCATCCGGGGTTCTCCCCCGATATGTCGAACGCCAACGAAGCGCAGATCGCCTTCCTGCAGGACGACGTGCCTGTGCGTGGGGACGTCGATCATGCCGTGGTCGGCGGTGACGAGGACCCCGACGCCCTTGGGCGGATCAATCGCGAGGGCCGAGTCGATTTCTTCGAGCGCATGGATCCACTGCGCGGAATCGACGCCGTGCTTATGTCCTGCCTTATCTGCCTCCGGCAGATAGCAGTAAACCAACGAACCCGGCTGATCTGCAGCGATGCGGTAAGCGGTAGCGACGCGCTCCGCGGGCGACTTCGCAGCCACGAACTTGGAGCCCCTCAGCGTCGCGCGGGTAAACCCGCTGTTGGCATAGGTGGCGATCCCCACCGCGTAGCTTTCGTGGCCCGCGGCTCTTGCTTGTTCGAATACCGTGGGGGCGCTTTGCCATTGCAAGGGGTCAACGCCATCACTTTCCCATCCGGAGAGTTGATTGATGAGCACATCGCGCGAGCGATCGAGCACGGTGTACCCGACCAGACCGTGCCTACCGGGCTCTGCACCGGTGAGGGTACTCGTCAGCGCCGCGGCCGTTGTGGTCGGAAAAACCGAGTAGGCAACGTCCTTCTTGCTCATTCCCGCCGTCAGATGCCGTGCGTGACCAGCGTGTGCGCGTAGCTGAATTGCACCGAGACCGTCCAGGACGACGAGAACGACTGAGCGAGCAGGTTTGAGCGCTGACTGTTCGCCGTTCAACGCCGCGATCAAGTCGCCCGCCACCCCGGTCAGGCTCCGGGCTGACGCAGGCACAGACGGTAATATGGCATGCATCCCGATCAGTCTTTCACAGGCTCCGCACCTCTCAGGAAGTTCATGCCCCGCACCGAATCAGCCGAGCCCGTAGAGGAGCGCATCCAGGACATAGATCTGTCCACTGAGATGCAGGGATCATTCCTCGAGTATGCCTACTCGGTGATCTACTCCCGTGCCCTCCCTGACGCCCGTGATGGCTTGAAGCCAGTGCAGCGCCGCATCCTCTACCAGATGGCTGAAATGGGACTGCGCCCTGACCGCGGGCACGTCAAGAGCGCGCGTGTAGTCGGAGAAGTCATGGGTAAGTTGCACCCGCACGGCGACTCCGCCATCTACGACGCGCTCGTTCGCCTTTCCCAAGACTTCGCGCTTCGCGTCCCGCTCGTAGACGGGCACGGAAACTTCGGCTCGCTGGATGACGGCCCAGCTGCCTCGCGGTACACCGAAGCGCGTCTCGCTCCGGCAGCCCTTGCCCTTACCGAGAACCTCGACGAGGACGTCGTCGACTTCGTTCCGAATTACGACGGCCAGTTTCAACAGCCAGCTGTCCTCCCGGCTGCATTCCCCAACCTGCTCGTCAACGGTGCCAGCGGCATCGCCGTGGGCATGGCAACGAATATGGCGCCCCACAACCTCATCGAGGTCGTGGCGGCGGCGATACATTTGCTTGAGAATCCTCAGGCCACTCTTGACGATCTCATGGAGTTCGTGCCCGGCCCAGATTTCCCCTCTGGCGGCATCATCATGGGGCTCGACGGCATCAAAGACGCCTATACAAATGGACGTGGCGCCTTCAAGGTGCGCGGCAAGGTATCCGTAGAGTCCATCGGTCCGCGACGGACCGGCATTATCGTCACTGAATTGCCTTACATGGTGGGCCCCGAGCGATTGATCGAGAAGATCCGCGATGCGGTGCAGGCGAAGAAGCTGCAAGGCATCAGTGATGTCAATGACCTCACCGACCGTCAGCACGGCCTTCGGGTCGCGATCGGCATCAAGACGGGTTTCGACCCGAATGCTGTCCTTGAGCAGCTGTACCGGCTGACGCCGCTGGAAGATTCCTTCAACATCAACAACGTCGCCCTGGTCGAAGGGCAACCGCGAACGCTCGGCCTCAAAGAGATGCTCAGCGTCTACATCGGCCACCGGCTTGAAGTAATCACTCGCCGCAGTCGTTACCGTCTCGCGCGCAGGGAAGAGCGTCTGCACCTGGTCGAGGGGCTCCTCGTCGCGATCCTCGATATTGACGAGGTCATCCAGGTCATTCGTTCCTCTGACGATTCTGAGCAGGCACGCACCCGTTTGCGAACGGTATTTGATCTCTCTGAGGCACAAGCCGAGTACATTCTCGAGCTACGGCTACGTCGGCTGACCAGGTTCTCCCGTATCGAACTCGAAGCCGAGCGGGATGCGCTGCAAGCTGAGATCGATCAGCTGCGTGAACTGCTGGCGAGCCCGGTCCTGTTGCGCCGTCAGGTCGCCACTGAACTGGATGCTGCCGCCGACGCCTATGGCACACCGCGGCGCACGCTCCTGATGAACGGCATGCCTGCGGCGCCCCGTCGTGCCAGGGCCGGCGAAGCAGATCTGCAGATCGCGGATGCGCCGACGATCGTGGTGCTCTCGACGACCGGCCGCGCAGTGCGTGTCGATCTCGCCGAAGACCAGGAACTCAGCCGTCCCGCGCGCCGCAGCAAACACGACGCGATTAGGTCGACGGTGTCCGCGACCGTACGCGGTGAGGTTGGCGCGGTGACAACATCCGGACGCTTGTTGCGCTTCTCCCCCGTCGATCTGCCGTCTGTACCAGCAACTTCTGTGCAGCTCGCAGCTGGGACGCCGCTGCGCGACTATCTCGGAATCACGTCGCGGTCAGAGAAGGTATTGGCGCTGGTGAATCTCTCCGCCGAAATGCCGATTGCCCTCGGCACCGCTCAGGGCACAGTCAAGCGCGTCGTGCCGTCGACGCTGCCGGTGCGTCCAGAGATCGAGGTTATCGGCCTCAAGAGCGGAGACAGCGTCGTCGGCGCCGCATCCGCGCCCGATGACACCGACGTCGTCTTCGTGACCACCGATGCACAGCTGCTGCATTTTTCCGCTTCTGCGGTGCGGCCACAGGGCGCTGCTGCGGGTGGAATGGCAGGCATGAAGGTCGCCGCAGGTGCATCAGTACTCTACTTCGGCGTCGTCAACCCCAGCGATGAGGCACTGGTGGCCACCGTGTCCGGAGCTGACGGTGTCATCCCAGGCACAGACGCGGGGCGCGCCAAGGTATCCGCGTTCGCCGACTTCCCAGCGAAGGGCCGCGCGACCGGCGGTGTGCGTGCGCACTCGTTCCTCCGCGGTGAAGATCGTCTCACCGTCGCCTGGGTTGGAGAACAGCCCGCCTACGCAGTCGGTAGCGACGGTGCCGTCAGGAAGCTGCCCGAGGCTCCGGCGAAGCGAGATGCCTCCGGTCAGCTCGTCGACGGAGTGATCGGTTCCATCGGCCGACCGGTGATCTGACGCCAGCGTCGGCATCGACAACAGCGCTATCGAGTCAGTGACTCGCTGTCACGGTGCTTAGGCGTCGATCGCCTCACGCGACAGCTGGTCTGAGGAATCGACGATGAACTCGCGGCGTGGGGCGACTTCGTTGCCCATCAGCAGTTCGAAGACGCGGCCCGCAGCTTCAGCATCCTCCATGCGCACGCGACGAAGCAGACGCCCGCCCCTATCCATGGTCGTATTTGCCAGCTGATCTGCGTCCATCTCGCCCAGACCTTTGTACCGCTGAATCGGCTCGTGCCAGCGTTTGTTGCCCTTACGAAGCTTGGCCAGAAGCGTGTGTAGCTCCTGCTCGCTGTAGGTGTAGATCGTCTCGTTGGGCTTAGAACCCGGATTCATCACGATGACACGGTGCAGCGGCGGCACTGCCGCGAAAACTCGCCCAGCCTCGATCAGCGGACGCATGTAACGGAAGAACAGCGTGAGCAGGAGCGTACGGATGTGCGCGCCATCAACATCGGCGTCGCTCATCAGAATGATCTTGCCGTATCGGGCAGCGTCGATATCGAAAGTACGTCCCGACCCCGCGCCGATGGTCTGAATAATTGCCGCGCACTCAGCGTTTGAGAGCATGTCACCGATCGATGCGCGCTGGACGTTCAGAATCTTGCCTCTGATCGGCAGCAGTGCTTGCACTTCGCTATCTCGGGCACGACGAGCCGTCCCCAGCGCTGAGTCACCCTCAACGATAAACAGCTCGCTGCGGGCGACGTCATTGGATCGGCAATCGACGAGCTTGACCGGCAACGACGATGACTCCAGCGCGTTCTTGCGTCGCTGCGTCTCTTTGTGCGCGCGCGCAGAAACGCGCGCTTTCATCTCCGAGACAACCTTGTCGAGCAATTGGCTCGCCTGGTTTTTGTCATCTCGCTTCGTGGAGGTGAACCGCGCGCCGAGTTCCTTACGCAGCACCTGCGACACGACCTGACGAACCGCCGGAGTTCCCAGCACCTCTTTGGTCTGGCCTTCAAACTGTGGCTCTGGCACCTCAACGGTCAACACCGCGGTGAGGCCCGCCAGCACGTCGTCTTTCTCGACTTTGTCGTTTCCGACCTTCAGCCGGCGAGAGTTCTGCTCAACCTGAGCGCGCAGCACTTTGAGGAGTTCCTGTTCGAAGCCCTGCTGGTGTGTGCCGCCCTTGGGCGTGGCGATGATGTTCACGAAGGAACGCACCGCCGTCTCGTAGCCCGTGCCCCACCGCATTGCCAGGTCGACACGGCACTCGCGCTGGACGTCTTCAGAAGCCATGTGCCCATTAGCTTGCAGCACGGGGACCGTCTCGGTGAACGTTCCTGTGCCTTGAATGCGCCAGGTGTCGGTAATCGGGGCATCCGTCGCGAGATAGTCGACGAACTCTGAAATACCGCCCTCGTAGCGATACGAGGTCTCGATCTTCTCTTCGCCACGCTCGTCGCGAATCATGATCTCGAGGCCGGGCACCAGGAAGGCCGTCTGACGCGCGCGCGTCTCGAGCTCTGCGAGCTGGAACGCAGCATCCTTAGTGAAGATCTGGTTGTCGGCCCAGTAGCGTACCCGCGTACCGGTCACGCCGCGTTTGGCTTTGCCAACGATCTGAAGTTCGCTGCTTTTCTCGAACGGCGTGAATGCCGCATCGGGGCGTTTCTCCCCTGAGTCAGCAAACAGTCCGGGTTCGCCACGATGGAACGACATTCCGTAGGTCTTGCCGCCGCGGTCGACTTCAACGTCAAGACGCTCAGACAGCGCGTTGACGACAGAGGCGCCAACGCCATGCAGACCGCCCGAGGCTGCGTATGAGCCGCCACCGAACTTTCCACCCGCGTGCAGCTTCGTGAAGACGACTTCGACGCCGGTCAAGCCCGTGCGCGGTTCGATGTCGATCGGGATGCCGCGGCCCTTGTCATGGACCTCAACGCTGCCATCGGCGTGCAGGATCACATCGATGCGATCGCCGTCACCGCCAACGGCCTCGTCAACGGCGTTATCGATAATCTCCCAGAGGCAGTGCATAAGGCCTGGGGAGCCGTTCGACCCGATGTACATGCCGGGTCGCTTGCGGACCGCTTCTAGGCCTTCAAGTACCTGAAGATGATGGGCTGAATACTCGGCGGTCACAAGGATCAAGTCTATTCGTGGCGCGTGCGCAGGCGGCGCAGACACTCCCCAACTGCGGTATGCCTGGAGCCTCCGCGTACGCGGTGAGCGAAACACGCCGTCTTCCGGGCATTACTTACAGCCATGCATGGTTGTATTGAGCACATCACAAATGGAAGCCGATACCCGAGGAGGCACCGAGATGAACGCTACAACCGAACGTGAGACCTCCACTGTCGAGTACCGTCTGAGTGCGATGGACCGCTGTGACTCCTGTGGAGCACAGGCCTACATCGCTGCTGAAGTTAATGGCTCCGAGTTGCTCTTCTGCGCCCACCACGGACGCAAGTACGAAGAGAAGCTTCGTAGCATCGCGACTTCGTGGCACGATGAGACCGCTCGTCTCGTCGATGCCGTCTGACGACCGACCTCTCAGTCTTCCATCACCCGTCGCACCCTTGAGGTGAGACGGGTGATTACTTCTTCGCCGACGGTGTCGATCCGCTCGGCCAACGTTGTCGCGTCGACTTCGCCCTGGTCACCAGGACCAAAAAGCCGGACCGGCTCACCAACCCGCGCATCTGTCCACCCACGCAACGTGGTGGTGACGTCGTTAATACGCAACACCTCACGCAACCCCGTCGAAGTCGCAACGTGCGCGCCGACAAGCGTCGACGGCAGTCCGTGCAACGAACCGATGCCGATGCGTACGGACTCTGCCTCCACGTCGACGACAGCCGCTTCCAGAGCAGCGATCGGGCGCACGCCCTCAATCTCAGGACCATCAGCAGAGCGAATACCGTAGCAAAAAGCCCCCACGCGGCACACGGAGCCACGCAGCTCTGGCCGCCACCACGACGCTGCGGAGGCCGTGAGATGCAGGTCCTGTGGGCTCGCACCGGCTCTACGAAGAACACTGACGGCGTCTTTGAACTCTGCTGCCGCGAGGTCATCTTCCGCATCGCTGGCTTCGGCAAGGTGGCTCCACGCGCCGACGATCTCGATCGTGCCCGCGCGCTGCGCAGCAACGGCACGAGTGACGACGTCAGGCCAGTCTGCGGGAAGAATCCCATTACGACGCAGCCCCGTGTCGATCTTCAGATGCACCTTGGCGGTCGTGTTGATCGCTTCTGCGAGAGAGATAACGCGGTCAAGATACCGGCGCGTGCCAACACCGAGATCAATGTCCGCGCGTAGTGCACGTTCCACGTCGTCGTCATCGGAGGTGGCCCAGGCGAAAATGCGAGTGTCCAGAGCCGCACACGCGCGAATCCGTAGCGATGTCGCGACGTCGTACCCGCCGAAGAGCGTGACACCGGCCCCGGTTTGAGCAACTTCGACGACGGCGTCGATTCCGTGGCCGTAGGCGTCATCCTTCATCACCAGCATCAGTCTCGACGGATCGAGGTGTGCCTGCACGAGAGAGATGTTGCGAGCGAGTTGTGCGCGCGAGATCCGGAGCACCGGACCGCTTAGCTCGTCCATTCGCGCACCGCCTTCGCACCCGTGACAGAGACGAGTTCACGTTCGGTCATGCCTGTCACCTCTGCCCAGCGGGATAAGTTCGTGCGTGCGGGTCCGCTCCCCCCGAAGTAGATCGCATGCGCACCTTCGTGCCGCGCGGCGGTATCGGCATCCGCTGTTTCCAGATCGACAACGCAGACATCCATCGCGACGCGGCCGACGATGGGATGAAGGACCCCTGCGATCTCGACGCTTGCATTGTTTCCCAACGCGCGCACGACGCCTTGCGCATAGCCCCCTGTGACCAGAGCCAGCACAGTGGGTGCTACAACGCGGTGGGTGTATCCGTAAGAGACGCCGTCACCTGGCTCAACCGCCTTCGTCGACATCACGCGGCCGACCAACTGCAGAGGGATGGTGAGCTCGTTAGTCGTCGCGTCTTCTGGGCGTAGTCCGTACAGCCACTCGGCGTCGATGTCGGGGGTCTGCTCGAGCGACGCTTCAATACCAATGGCGGCGCATTCGCGCACCCCACTCATGTCGTCGACAACGACTGCACGGACACCAGCTGTCATCACGACACGGGCAGTCTCACGCGCACCGTGTCCGAACGCGTCACCGCGAAGGTCGGCGATCGTGCCACCACCCGCGGTCGCAGAAAGGGCACGCGCGCGCAACGCGTCCGCCGACACAACTGCGCGCAGAAGGCTCTTCGAGCTGTTGTTCATTGCGCGGTGTCCGGCGTGATCATCGCCGACTGGCTTCTATCGCCGGCTGGTGACGTGCCCGGCTGCCGGTGCGGATGCCCGTAGCGCTGACGCGTGTCTCGTAGAGCCCCGGCGTCCAATTTCCTTCGATGATCAGAGGACCGTCAGGTCCGACGACAACGTCCCATCCGATGTACGGAACCGTCGGAACCTCGCGCGCAGCGCGATCGACCAGCGCCAGCACTTCATCCCACATCGGCACCTGGAAGTCGATAATTGATGCCCCGGAATCTGGGTGCGTGTCGTACTTACTCTTGTGTTTTCCGGTATGCCCCGGGCCGAAAGAATGCCCCTGCTCGTCGAGCATGGTGAAGAACCCGCCCCACGTGAACTGGTCGCTCACGGCGCCGCGACCGAACTTCTGTGCGGCCATCAGCAAGTGCACCTTCTTGCCATCGAAGTACGTTGCCACACGTGTCGTGTTGACAGTGCCTGCGCAGTACTCGGCCAGATAGGGATGCTGCACGATAGTCTGCTCGACCAAGCGCTGGCCGTCAGCCAAAAGCTGCGAGCGGAACGCATCCCAGTCAGCTATCTCAGACGTATCGTGACGAAAAACGCCCTTGCCTTCTCGCCCGACGGGAGTCTTGGCGACAAAAATCGGGTTGCGCTGTGAAAATTTCCGCAGTTGCGTGGCGTCAGCCTCTTCAAGATCGAGCCATTCGCGACCGAGATACTCACCGAACCGACGGTTGAAAGTCAGCTTGTTCTCGAACTGCGTCACATCCTGACGGTTGTTCAGAGCGTTAGCCAGGTGATGCTGCACCAGCGACGTCATAAACGTCTTACGCTCGCGAGTCGTCAGCAGTGCGAAGTCTGCTTCGTAGTAGTCAATGTAGGCGGTGTCGTGAAATGCCGCCCAGATCAGCATGTCGACGAAGATTTTCGGCGCCCACTTGCCCTGCTCTTCAGCAATCTGCGTCGCGAATGACCATACGCGACCTGGGTTGAAGGCGGTAAGGCGCTTGAAGAAGTACTTCAGTCGCGCCGCGAGTGCAACGTCTCGAGCCAAGAGAAAGAACCTTTCGAAACGGGGATGCCAGAACATCCCATGCTACTCGCTCTGCCTCTTTAGAGCCTGCGCAGCACGCGGTGTAGGCTTGTCGAGTGGATCAAAAGCGGTTGCGCGTTCGCTATTTATTCGATCGGGCTCGGCGGCTGAATCCGTCCCAGCTCTTCGAGCTGGCTCACCAGGTGAAGCGGGTGTCGAAAGCCCCCCTCCCGGTCATCGTTGCCGACATGCTCTGGTGCTCTGTGCGTTACGAGATGGGCTTCCGCGACTACGTCGTGTGGGACATCCGGGTGCTCAAAGCCCGCGAACGCGCGACATGGATGACCCATCCCAAGGCGTTTCGCTTGAACAGTTCTTTGAACGGTCCGGATTCCGGCGCAATCGTCGGCGACAAGATTCGCTTCCTCACTGACTTTGCTGATCTCACGAGACGCGAGTGGCTTGACGCCTCCAGCGCCTCCGTTGACGAATTGAGCGAGTTTCTTACTCGTCACCCCCGTGTCATCGCCAAACCATCGCGCGGCGAGGGTGGCGCGGGTATCGCCATCTACGAGCGCGACAATATCCAGGACGTCGCCGAATGGCGCACCTCGCTTATTGATAATGACCAGACGCTGCTCGAAGAGGTTCTCACACAGCACCCGGCGCTCTCTGAGCTCTATCCTGACAGCGTCAACACGGTGCGAATGATCACGTTCCGTGACCCGAACGACAATTTGCACGTGATCGCATCTGTGCTGCGCATCGGTAATGGTTCGGTAATCGATAATTTTGCCAGCGGCGGCATGTTCACGATGCTCGATGACGAGGGTGTTGCGCTGTACCCGGGCGTCGACAAGCAGTCACACATCTATCCGACGCACCCCGTCACCGGCACTTCCATCAAGGGCTTCGCCGTGCCGCACTATCCAGAAATCGTCGCAATGATCTCTGACGCGGCCAAGCGACTGCCGACTGTGCCTTACGTGGGCTGGGATATTGCCGTCACACCCGACGGCCCGTCATTAATCGAAGCGAACCACAACTCCAGCGTGTTTCAGATGAAGCCGTCTGCCTCTGGCATCCGTACCGGGCTGTTGCACCGCTATCGTGATGCGATCGGCCCCGGAGTGCTCGAGCGGCGCTGACACAGCAACGGCGCTGACAAAGCGTTTGCTTTGCCAGCGCCGAGTGCGAAAATTCAGACTGAACGAACGATGCCCAGTGGCGTGGACTCGCGTCCCTGACCTAGTGGATTGTCGCCGAGGACCTTGAGCAGGTTCTGCTCGCCAGCCTTGTCGAGCGTAGAACCCAGGATGTTACCGCCCAGGTCGTTGATGTCGACAACAGCAACTTCAGCGTGACCGCCGATGAGCGCCTTCAGATGCGTTGCCACGCCGCGCGGGTTATTCGGTCCCAGAACGACCGCTTCGTTGTAAGGCGGAATCGTGTGCTTAGTAGGACCATCAATGGCGCGCGCTTTGTCACCTGCGATGCGGTAGAAATCGCCCTTGCGTCCGAAGGCTTTCGTCACGGCGGCGACGGCTGCAGCCAGCAGAATGCGGGGTGTCCCACATTCGCGAAGCGCCATTTCCATCGTCTCGGGCATGCCGAGGCCGATGCCATAGGGAGTACGCGTGACGTACTTCGACAGGAACAGTGCGAGCTTTCGCGGCGTAATCTCATCGAGTCGATAAGAGCGGCCCTGCGTGATCGCAACGATCTTCTCTGTGACGAAGAGCAAATCACCCGGCTGCACGGCAGCAGCCGCATACTCGGTGATGATCGCATCAAGGTCATCACCCGGCATGACCACGCGGGTACGCAATGGAATGCGTGCGTACCGCGCACCACCGACGCTCGTCTCGAGCGCCTTACCGTCGTTCGCCTGGCCGCTATTCTCCTGGCTCATTCGAGGTAGTCCCGCAGGGACTGTGAGCGGCTCGGGTGACGCAGCTTAGCCATCGTCTTCGACTCAATCTGGCGGATGCGCTCACGCGTAACGCCGAACGTGTCACCGATCTGGTCGAGTGTCTTGGGCTGGCCATCACCGAGGCCAAAGCGCATACGAATCACGCCAGCCTCACGCTCAGAAAGCGAGTCAAGCAGCTGCTCGAGCTGACGCTGCAGCATCGTGAATCCGACGGCGTCCGCAGGGACGACGGCCTCAGTGTCCTCAATGAGGTCACCGAACTCGCTGTCACCGTCCTCGCCAAGTGGCGTGTGCAATGAAATCGGCTCGCGACCGTACTTCTGTACCTCGACGACCTTTTCGGGGGTCATGTCGAGTTCGCGGCTGAGCTCTTCTGGTGTGGGCTCGCGGCCCAGGTCCTGCAGCATCTGACGCTGCACGCGGGCGAGCTTGTTGATGACCTCGACCATGTGCACGGGGATACGAATAGTGCGAGCCTGATCGGCCATGGCACGGGTGATCGCCTGACGGATCCACCACGTGGCATACGTCGAGAACTTGAAGCCCTTGGTGTAATCGAACTTCTCGACCGCACGAATGAGGCCGAGGTTACCCTCCTGAATGAGGTCAAGGAACTGCATGCCGCGACCGGTGTAACGCTTCGCAAGTGAGACCACCAGACGGAGGTTCGCTCCCAGGAGGTGGCTCTTCGCGCGGTGACCGTCACGGGCGACCCACTGAAGGTCGAGACCCATCTGACCGGTCTTTTCGGCTGCGCTCATCGCCGAAAGCTTCTCTTCGGCGAACAGACCCGCCTCGATACGCATGGCGAGCTCGACCTCTTCGGCTGCGTTAAGGAGCGCAACCTTTCCGATCTGCTTCAGGTAGTCCTTGACAGGGTCAGCGGTCGCACCGGTGATTTGCGTCGAGTAGACCGGTACTTCTTCTTCGTCCTTTGTAGAAAGAACGATGGCGCCGGTCGGGAGAGGCTCGGTGAATGCCGGCTTCTTATCGTCTTCGTCGTTGTCTTCAACAACGCCATCCGGGACAGCCTCTGTCACGGCGTCATCATCAGATGCCTTCTTGCGCTTGACGGGAGCCTTTTTTGCGGGGGCTTTCGCGGCAGGCTTCGCAGCTGCTGCCTTCTTCGCGGGTGCCTTCTTCGCGGGTGCCTTCTTCGCGGGTGCCTTCTTCGCAGCGGCAGTTGTTTCGGGCTCGACGACTTCAGCGTCGGCTACCTCAGCTGTGGCTTTCGTCGTCCGGGAGTTCTTGGTCGCGGCAGGAGTCACGTTTCGCCTTTCACGGGGCAGTATGGCCGCCCCGGGACATTTCGGACACTAGTAAGACCCTTGTCAAGCCGATAGCCTTGCGGCCTTCGATTGACAACGGGTCAGATACCCAGTATCGCACAAGATTTGCGAGGCAGTCGCATCCGCTAAAGAGCGCGGCATTCTCAGTTCACGAACGAGAGCGTTTGTCTTCGTCTCCCGGGCGCCGCGTGGCCAAATAGCGCTCAAGTTCCGCGGCGAGCTCATCCGCGCTGGGAAGATCACGCTCGTCGAAACCGCCCTCGTCGAAGCCGTTCAAGTCGTCGGGGTCGCGACCGGCCATATAGGAGTCGTAACGGTTTTCGAGTGTGTGCACCATCTGAGCGAGCTCGTCATTGCCAGTCACCTGCTCATTGACCTTGGCGAGATACTCATCACGGTTTTCACGGAGATCGTCCAACGTCAAAACAAGACCCGTGGCACCCATTATGCGATCTGCCGCGGCCATAACTGCTTCAGGGTTCTCAGTTTCTGCGAGGTAATGCGGCACCAGCAAGACGAAGCCAACGACCCGATCGCCGCGTTCCGCGAAACGGTATTCCAGAAGGTGCCCTGCCGTAGCCGGAACCTGTGTGCGAGGCCGCCACACAGAAAGACTCGCAGTGATCTCTTTGCGATTTCCGCTCACTGTCGTACTGATGGGGCGTGTGTGTGGCACAGGCATCGCGATCGAGTGAACCCAGCTCACACCCGACACGCCGAACTCGCTGGCCAGATCCAGCACCGTCTGCGTGAATGCATTCCAGGCAAAGTCGGGCTCGAATCCGGCGAGCAGAAGGAACTGCTGCCCCAGCGTGTCGTGTGCGAGCGATAGCTCTAGCCGGGCCGGACGAAACTCGGTGAGGTGGTCTTTCTCGAACACGATGATCGGACGACGAGCTCGATAGTCAAGGAGTACGTCGTTGTCGAAAACGATCACCGGCTGCGGGTCTGCGACATCGCGCAGATGATCGATCAAGCCAGATACGGCATTGCCGGCATCAGTGAAGCCGGTAAGCAAAATCACCAACGGAAGCCCCTGCGGCACGGCAGGGGCGTTGGCGACACGTTCGTACAGGTCTCCAGAGACGGGCATGCCTCCATGCTACGAGCCACCGCCGCCCTCTGGGCCTGCGGTGTCATGCTGACAGCGAACATATCTGGAGTCACGGCGCTACCTCGCGCATAGGATAGAGATATGACGCTTCCTGCGATCTCGCACACCCATGATCCTTTTCCCGGAAGCGCTGCCGACGCAGCAGTGCTGCTCATTCCGGAAACCACCGCCTACCCGAACGCGCTGGACGCCTACCCCGGTCTCGCCGATGCCCTCAGCGGCGTCGGTTTCACTGGAGCAACATCATCGTTCACTCGCGTATATCTGCCCTCCGTCACCGCGCTCCCGTTCGCTGTCGTAGGAGTAGGCAAAACCCTCAACGCTGCGAGCGTCCGCGACGCCGCGGGCGTGGCGCTGCGCACGCTCACAGGCTTTGATCACGTCGCACTCGGACTCGCTGACGGGCTCGAGGACTTCGGCACCGCTGCCGCTGAAGGTGCCATCTTCGGTGGATACCGCTTCGAGGGGTACCGTGCCAAGGCGGGCAAGTCCCGTGCATCCACGGTGACTGTGCACAATGCCGCCCTCGCCGACGACGACATCTCCCGTGCGCGCATCCTCGGCGATGCTCTTGCACTCGTGAAGGATCTCGTCTCGGTGCCGGCCGAATGGCAGAGCCCGGCACAACTTGCCCAGAGCGCAGTGGATGCCGTGGCAGATCTCGACGTGACCGTCGAAGTTCTTGATGAAAAAGCGCTAGAAGAGCAGGGATACGGCGGCATCATCGGAGTCGGTCGCGGCTCGGACCGTCCGCCGCGGCTCGTCCGGTTGGACTACTCCCCCGCCGACGCCACCCGTCACATTGCCCTTGTAGGCAAGGGCATCACGTTCGATACCGGCGGATTGTCGCTAAAGCCCGCAGCAAGCATGGTCGGGATGAAGTTCGACATGGCGGGGTCGGCGACTGTGCTCGCAGCGCTGCGAGCCATCGCCTTAATGAAGCTCCCCGTGCGCGTGACGGCCTGGATGTGCATCGCTGACAACATGCCCTCGGGTCGCGCAACACGCCCGGGCGATGTGCTGCGGATGCTGGATGGCACGACCGTTGAGGTTCTCAACACAGACGCAGAGGGACGACTCGTCCTGGCTGATGGGCTCGTGGCCGCAAGCCGCGAAAAGCCCGATGTGATCTTCGATGTCGCAACGTTGACGGGAGCGATCCTTGTGGGTCTCGGACACCGGCACACCGGCGTCATGGGTGATGACCAGGCGGTGGCTGAATACCTGACAGCATCAGACGCTTCCGGTGAACTCGCGTGGCCTTTGCCGTTACCCGAGTACATGGAAGAGAGCCTCGATTCACCGATCGCCGACATAATCAACGCCAACATGTCTGATCGCGCCGGAGGCACGCTCTTCGCTGGTCTGTTCCTGCAGCGATTCGTCGGCCGCACCAGCGACGATGACGATGCCGCTCGCATCCCGTGGGTTCACCTCGATATCGCCGGTTCTGGCGAGCACGGCAGTGCCCCCTTCGGGTTCACCGACAAGGGAGCGACGGGAGCGACAGTTCGTTCGCTTATCGCGTTCGCTGAGGCAAGTGTCAAGGAGGCATCATGACCAGTCAGAATTTCGACGTCGTCATCCTCGGAGGCGGCAGCGGTGGATACGCCGCAGCGATTCGTGCCGCAGAACTGGGCAAATCAGTCGCGCTTGTCGAGAAAGACAAGGTCGGCGGAACCTGCCTTCACCGTGGTTGCATCCCTACGAAGGCGCTTTTGCACGCGGCCGAGGTCGCTGACCACGTACGTGGTGCCGCTTCCGTCGGTGTCGGCGCAACTTTCGAAGGCGTGGATGCTGCTGGCGTACGCACCTATCGCGAAAACATCGTCGCAAAGAAGTTCAAGGGCCTCGAAGGTCTTATCAAGACCCGCGGTATTACGACCGTCGCAGGCACAGGCCGACTCAACGCAGATCGCAGCGTCAGCGTGGGCGACGATGTCTATATCGGCACGGACGTCGTACTCGCTACGGGTTCGTACAGTCGCTCACTGCCAGGGCTCGAAATCGGCGGGCGTGTATTGACCAGCGAGCAGGCACTAGCTTTGGATGTCATCCCTGAGCGCGTTCTCGTGCTTGGTGGGGGCGTCATCGGCGTCGAGTTCGCCAGTGTGTGGCGTTCGTTCGGAGCCGAAGTCACGATTATCGAGGGCTTCGACCATCTGGTTCCTAACGAAGACATCGCTCTGAGCAAGGGCCTGGAGCGGGCGTTCCGTCGCCGAGGAATCAAGTACTCGCTCGGAACGCGATTCCAGACAGCAACACAGGATGACTCGAGCGTCACAGTGACCCTCGAAGACGGTAAAACTTTCACCGGTGACTACCTGCTCGTCGCTGTCGGTCGCGGCCCCGTCACCGCGGACCTCGGATTCGAGGATGCTGGTGTCACGCTGGATCGCGGATTCGTCACGGTTGACGAGCAACTTCGCACCGGCGTTCCTGGCCTCTGGGCGGTGGGCGACATCGTTCCTGGTCTGCAGCTGGCACACCGTGGCTTCTTGCAGGGAATCGCCGTCGCTGAACGAATCGCGGGCCTCTCCCCTGCTCCTATCCCGGAGTCAGAGATCCCGAAGATCACCTACTGCAACCCAGAGGTCGCTTCGGTCGGTCTGTCGGAGGAAAACGCCGTCGCTGAGCACGGTGCTGATGCGGTCGTTTCGTACGAATACAACCTCGGTGGCAACGGCAAGAGCGAGATCATCGGTACTACCGGACTCGTCAAGATCGTCCGGTTGAAGGACGGCCCCGTCATCGGAGTCCATCTCCTCGGCGATCGCGTCGGTGAACTTATCACCGAAGGTCAGCTCGCCGTGGCGTGGGAGGCACATCCTGAAGACATCGCGCCGCTAATTCACGCGCATCCGACCCAAAGCGAAGCACTGGGCGAGGCCTTCCTCGCTCTCGCTGGAAAACCTCTGCACGCTCTCTGAACACCAACCGGTGTCAGTGTCACTAAGCTGAACATGTCACAAACATTCTTGAAGGAGACTCCGTCATGAGCACATCCGTGGTCCTCCCCGCTCTCGGTGAGAGCGTCACAGAGGGTACGGTCACCCGCTGGCTGAAGCAGGTGGGAGACACCGTACAGGCGGACGAAGGCCTGCTCGAGATCTCGACCGATAAGGTCGACACCGAGATTCCTTCCCCGGTATCCGGCGTCGTTGAAGAGATTCTGGTTGCCGAAGACGACACCGTCGAGGTGGGCGCTCTGCTCGCCAAGATCGGTGACGGTAGCGGTGCCGCAGAGGCAGCGCCGGCTGCAGAGGCAGCGCCTGCTGCAGCTGAGGCCGAGCAGCCCGCCGCTGCGGAAGCTGCACCGGCTGCTGAGG
>DQHP01000070.1:253-5572 GCA_003524435.1 Microbacterium sp. | reverse complement strand
TGTAGTCAGGAGCGCCTGCGCCGGGCTGCTGGTACAGGCGAACCTGCTGCTCCAGCTGCCCCACATAGGCGGCCGTGCTGTTGTCCGACTCCTGGGCACGCTGCACCAGGTGGGCCTCCAGCCCGTCCAGCCGTGCCANNNCATGCAGGTCTTCCAGCACGGTGCGCAGCTCGGTGAAGCGCGAGGCCTCGGCCTTGTCGGCCAGGTCACGCTGGGCCTGCATTTCCTTGGCGTGGCGGCGCGCCTCCATCAGTACCGAGCCCTGCAGCCACAGCACATAGGCGACGAAGAACACGCCCAGCAGGCAGGTCAGCGCCAGCATCAGCACGCCCAGCGGCGCCTGGACTTCGGTCACGCCCAGCGACACGACGGAAGGCGCGGCCAGCGTGTTCCAGTTGAATGCCGCCAGCAGCGCAATCAGGGCCACGGTGATCAGCAGCGACAGGGTTCTCAGATTCATGGTGCAACGCCTCCCTCGGCAGTGGTGAAAACAACAGCTTCGGTTGTACTGCAGCCATCATGCCTGAGCTGTCGGCCCACACAAAATAGGACTGCAAGACAGCGCGCCGCCCGCAGTCCAGCCAAGAAAAAACCGGAGCCTGTGCTCCGGTTCTTCATGGCGGGCGTGTCCGCCCTCAGTTCGTCTCGGCCAACTGGTCGAGGATGGCCGGGTTCTCCAGCGTGCTCGTGTCCTGGGTGATGGCCTCGCCCTTGGCAATCGAGCGCAGCAGGCGGCGCATGATCTTGCCCGAGCGGGTCTTGGGCAGTTCACCGACGATATACACGTCGCGCGGACGTGCAATCGCGCCGATCTGTTCGCCGACCCACTGGCGCAGCTGGAGGGCGAGGCCTGCGGGGTCGTGTTCAGAGAGGTAGCTCTCCTTGATGATCACGAAAGCGACGACCGCTTGCCCGGTGGCCTCATCGGATGCTCCGACGACAGCAGCTTCGGCTGTCGCCTCGTGCGCGACGAGTGAAGACTCGATCTCGGCGGTAGAGAGACGGTGACCAGAGACGTTCATCACGTCGTCCACTCGGCCGAGCAGCCAGAGATCACCATCTGCGTCGAGACGCGCACCGTCGCCAGCGAAGTAGTATCCCTGCTCCTCGAACTTGTCCCAGTACGTCTCTTTGTAGCGCTCTGGGTCGCCCCAAATGCCACGTAGCATTGCTGGCCACGGTTCGGTGATCACAAGAAGCCCACCGCTGCCGTTGCCGACTTCCGCGCCCGTTTCGTCAACGACGTCGAGAGAGATGCCGGGAATCGGTACCTGCGCTGAGCCGGGCTTGGTCGAGGTCACGCCGGGAAGCGCGGAGACCATGATCGCGCCGGTCTCGGTTTGCCACCACGTGTCGACGATTGGCGTCTTGTTCGCGCCGATGACCTCGCGGTACCACATCCATGCCTCAGGGTTGATGGGCTCGCCCACCGAGCCGAGCAGACGAATCGATGACAGATCGAACTTCTGAGGGATCGCACGCCCGGACTTCATGAACGAGCGGATCGCTGTCGGCGCGGTGTAGAAAATCGTGACGCCGTACTTTTCGATGATCTCCCACCAGCGTCCAGGGTGGGGCGCGTCAGGCGTGCCCTCGTACATCACCTGGGTGGCGCCGTTGGCGAGCGGGCCGTAGGTGACGTAGCTGTGGCCGGTGACCCAGCCGATGTCAGCGGTGCACCAGAAGACATCGGTCTCGGGCTTCAGATCGAACACGCTCTTGTGCGTGTACGCGGCCTGCGTGAGGTATCCGCCGGAGGTGTGCAGAATGCCCTTTGGCTTTCCGGTGGTGCCGGAGGTGTAGAGGATGAACAGCGGGTTCTCGGAAGGGAAGCCCTGCGCCTCGTGGTCTGCGGATGCTGCGGCCACTGCTTCGTGCCACCACGCGTCGCGACCTTCTACCCAGTCGACGTCGTTCTCGCCGCGCTTGACGACGAGAACATGCTCGACCGTCTGTTGCACGCCGTCACCGCGGTCCGCGAGGGCCTGGTCAACGGCGGGCTTAAGCGGCGACACTTTGCCCTTGCGGTAGCCGCCGTCTGCGGTGATGACGACCTTCGCACCGGCATCGTCGATGCGCGAGCGAAGGCTGTCTGCGCTGAATCCACCGAAGACGACCGAGTGGATGGCGCCGAGACGTGCCACGGCCAACATCGATGCGACGGCTTCGGGGATCATCGGCAAGTAGATAGCGACGCGGTCGCCGGGGCCAACACCAAAGCCAGCGAGAACATTCGCGGTGCGCTTGACCTCTTCGGTGAGTTCGGCGTAAGTGATGCGACGCGAATCACCAGGCTCGCCCTCCCAGTGCAGGGCGACGCGATCGCCGTTGCCCGCCTCAACATGGCGGTCGAGACAGTTGTACGCGACGTTGAGTTCACCGTCGTCGAACCACTTTGCGAACGGCGGTGTTGACCAGTCGAGTACCTCGGTGAACGGCTTGTTCCAGTGCAGAAGCTCACGAGCCTGCTCGCCCCAGAAAGCATCACGGTCGGCAGCAGCGCGTTCGTACAATTCCGGCTGCGCGACTGCTGCAGCGGCGAATTCGTCTGACGGCGGGAACCGTCGAGTCTCGTCGAGGAGATGGTCGATTTGACTACTCATGACATGTGCTCCTTTGCAGCAGGACGTGGTCGTGCAGAGTGCACGACCATGACAGGGTGAATCTAGTCCGGCCCTCCGAGAGTCAATACTGCCGAAAGTTGGTAGTGATTCGGGTTTTGTGAGGACGGCTGCCACCCGTACACTCGACGACAGCCGAATTCTTATTCTGGCCTTGGTGTGCCCGTTTCTCTGATCGGTGCGCCTGTGGGCGGCATCTCATTCCCCCCGTGAGATGCCGCCCTTCCACATCTACGTACCGTTCCTTTCGGCCTCTGCAGTTGTTCTGCACGATCTGAAGAAGTGACCAGTTGCGAACAGCACGTGGGTTTTGCCCTCCGCGGCATAAGCCGGTCAGCATAGCTTCGGGGGATGCCAGAGCCGTTCATCATCAAACCGCGCGACGCGGCTATCCCCGATCCGAGCGCACAAACATCCCTCGTCGACGTAGACGCTGCATTCGGCCCGATCGCCGAGCATTGCAGCGATCCTCGGGTGACAGACATCTTCGTGAACGGGATCGACGGACTCTTTATCGATCGTGGTGACGGTGTGGAGCGGGTGGCAGGGTGGTCTGCCTCCGAAAGAGAAGTGCGCGATCTCGCGGTATCGCTCATCGGCGCGGGTGGGCGCCATCTCGATGACCAATCGCCGTGCGTTGATGTGCGGCTCGCATCCGGCATCCGTGTACACGCGGTACTGGCACCGATCTCGACGGCGGGCACCGCTGTGTCGGTGCGCATCCCACGGGTCGGTGCTGTCGATCTCAACGCGCTCTCCGCGCTGGGCGCCTTTGACGCCTCGCAGCACGCCTGGCTGGAACGAATCGTCACCCAGCGCGCCAACATCCTGATCACCGGCGGTACGGGGAGCGGAAAGACCACTCTGCTGGCAGCGTTGCTCCATGCTGTTTCCGCCAGCGAGCGCATCGTCACGATTGAGGACGTCGCTGAGTTGCGCCCGGCGCATCCCCATCACGTGGCGCTGGAAGCACGGCAAGCGAATCTTGAAGGCGCCGGGTCGATCACACTTGCCAGGCTCGTGCGCGAATCGTTGCGCATGCGTCCTGATCGACTGGTCGTCGGTGAGTGCCGCGGCGAAGAGGTACGAGAGTTGCTCTCGGCTCTGAACACCGGGCACGACGGGGGAGCGGGCACGCTCCACGCGAGCGGACTTGCCGATGTCCCCGCCCGTCTGGAAGCGCTCGGCGCGCTCGCCGGGATGGATGCGACGGCACTTGCCCGACAGGCTGTGAGTGCGTTCACCGTGGTGCTGCATTTAGCTCGTGACTCAGATGGTGTGCGTCGCCTCGCCAGCGCAGGACAGTTTCTCTTGCGCGCTGACCGCCTCGACATCGAGGAGGTACGGCCATGGTGACGCGGGGCGCGCGAAAAAAGGCGAAGGAAGCGGATGCTGGCGCCGAAGAAGCGGCGGTCGCTGTGCGGACGTTAGCGGTGTTGTTACAGGCCGGTGCGGTGCCGCTCAACGCGTGGCGTCATCTGGCGGATTCTGGAGATTCGCACGCCGTGCAGGTTGTCGAGCGATGTGACGCGGGAACGCCGCTGATCGCCGCGATTGAGGCGGAAGAAGGCGCGTGGGCCGATGTCGCGGCAGCGTGGGAGGTCGCCACGACCGTGGGGGCACCACTTGCTGAGGTGCTGCGCTCACTTGCCGAAACCATGCAAGACACCGCCGCTGCCGCAGACGATGTGCGTATTGCACTCGCCGAGCCCGCCGGCACGGCGCGTCTTCTGCTCTGGATGCCGTTCGCGGGGCTGCTGCTCGGGTTTGCGCTGGGCTTTGACACCGTGGGGGTTCTCGTGACGAACCCGATCGGCACGGGATGCCTCGTCGCAGGGCTGCTGCTCGTCCTCGCGGCCCGTGCGTGGACGAGAAAACTTCTACGCCGCGCGCAGCCCGCACCAGGAACCCCGGGAATGCACGCCGAACTCGTCGCGGTCGCGCTGTCTGGCGGTGCATCAATCGAGCGTTCGCTGCGCCTCATCGATGACACTCCGACTCGTGAGCGATTGAGCGACGCGCGCACAACGGCGGTGCTTGAACTGTCGCGTGCGGCGGGTGTTCCTGCGGGCGAACTGCTCCGCGCATCGGCGGCCCAAGAGCGTCATGATGCCCGTGTGGGAGGGCGAATGCGAGCGGCAAAGCTGTCGTCGCAACTGCTCATCCCGTTGGGCGTGTGCACTCTTCCGGCGTTTCTGCTGCTCGGTGTTGCCCCGCTAATGCTCTCTGTTTTGACCTCAACCCCGTTGCCGCTGTGACGGCAGCACCCAATGAAAGGAATAACCATGAACACCCTTCCCACCCTCACCAGGCAGCGCGCCGCAGCACTGTTCACTGACGAGTCCGGAGCCGCAACCGCCGAGTACGCGATCACGACGATGGCGGCGGTCGCCTTCGCGGGGCTACTGGTCGTCATCATGCGCTCAGACGAAGTGCGCGGCATCCTTACCGACCTCGTGCGCAGAGCGCTCACGGTGTCGTGATGCGCCGGTGCGGCACCGACCTTGAACAGGGGTCGGTGGCCGCCGAGCTCGCCCTTGCCCTCCCGGCTGTAGTGCTCACGCTGCTGCTCGGGGTAGGGGCTCTGTCTGCGGCGGCGCAGCAGGTGACGTTGCAGGATGCCACGGCCGATGCCGCACGTCTGTTGGGCCGCGGCGAGAGCGTCGCTGCCGCGAATGCGGTTGTGGCGGCTTCCGCC
>DQHP01000070.1:0-195 GCA_003524435.1 Microbacterium sp. | reverse complement strand
CGTCGGACGAATAATCAGTATCCCGTTGACGGCCTCCAGTTGCGCACTCAGCGGGGGTCGCTGATGGCGGGAACCGCGCTGTCAGCAGGAGTCCTCCTCGTCGCAGCATCCCTCTCGTTAGGTCTCGCCGCAGTGGGAGGAGCGGCGGTTACTGCCCAGCGCACCACCTCGGCGGCCGATGCGGCGGCGCTCGCC
>DQHP01000021.1 GCA_003524435.1 Microbacterium sp. | reverse complement strand
GCCCTCGCCGGGGCTTGGCCCCAGGCCGGCGCCCGCCAGGAAGACGCGGGATGGGTTTCGCTGGTTTCCTGAACTCCCCCGATCGAGGCCGTCCAAACCTATCCGGCCCGGGCTTGTCGGCCGCCCAGTTCGGGCGTAGCGTGCCGACTATGGAAGATCACCGACCCGACCCCGCTGAGGAAATCCGCCCTGCGAACCCCGCGCAGGTGGAGAGCGAAGACGCCCCCTTGGGCGGCGACGACACGACCGAGGAGCAACTCGATGCTGACAACGAGGTCGAAAAGGACTCGCTGAAGACACTAGACCCGGACGACGCTCCCGCCTGAGCTGAAGCCCTAGGCAGCGGCGGGCTTCTCGCTCCAAACAAGCAGGAATGCCCCGAGCCCGATCATCAACGACCCTCCCGTCGCGCCCATCGCCGACAGACGCTGCGGTGAACGGGCGAACCAGGTGCGAGCTGCGCTCGCCGCAATCACCCAGGCAGCGTCGCACGTTACTCCGACGACGACGACAATGACGCCGAGGATGAGTAGCTGAACCGGCACGGATCCGGCGTGCAGATCAACGAACTGCGGCAGAATGGCGACGAAGAAAGCGATGGATTTCGGGTTGGTGATGCCGACCACGAAACCTTGCGCGAGTTGCTTTCTCCCCGAGGTGAGCGCCACGCCGGTGGTGAGGGCTTTGGCCGCATCCTTGCGGTGTCGAATCGCCTGGATGCCGAGGTAGATCAGGTATCCCGCGCCAAGAACTTTTACGATCGTGAACAGTATGACCGACTGTGCGATCACGGTGCCGACTCCGAGCGCAACGCCAAGGACTAGCAACACTGAGCCGATCGCCGTGCCGAGGATGCTGAGGAAGCCACCCATGCGGCCAAGAGAGATCGACCGGCCGATGATGAAAAGCACGTTCGGCCCGGGGATGGCAACCATCACGAATGCTGCGACGACGAATGTGATGAGGGTCTCGGCACTGAGCATGGTGTGAGTTTATGGTGAGAAGCTTGATGAATGAGTTCTTCTCCTCTCAACGCGGCAGAAATTATTCGTCTCCGCGAGGACTTCCCGATTCTGCACACGCAGGTGCACGGGCATCCGCTCGTATACCTCGATTCAGGAGCCACCTCCCAACGTCCGCTCGCGGTGCTCGACGCCGAGCGTGAATTCGCCACGACGCTGAACTCTGCTGTGCATCGCGGCGCACACACGCTTGCGGGCGAGGCCACCGAGGTATTCGAGGACGCCCGCAGCACGCTTGCTCGCTTCGTCGGCGCCAATGACGACGAGATCGTCTGGACCTCAAACGCGACCGAGGCGATCAACCTCGTCGCTTACGCATTCTCGAACGCGTCCGTGGGGCGCGGCGGAGCGGATGCCGAGCGCTTCCGTCTGGGCGAGGGCGATGAGATCGTCACCACCGAGATGGAACACCACGCCAACCTCATACCGTGGCAAGAGCTCGCCGCGCGGACGGGCGCGACCCTGCGCGTGATCCCGCTTGATGACGAGGGCGCCTTGCGCCTGGACGAGGCGATGATCGGACCGCGCACCAAGCTCGTGGCCGTGACCCATGTCTCGAATGTGCTCGGCGTTATCAACCCGATTGAACAGCTCATCTCGGCGGCGCGTGAAGTCGGCGCCTTCGTGCTGCTCGATGCGTGCCAGTCCGCCCCGCATATGCCGCTCGACCTGCACGCGCTCGACGTCGATTTCGCGGTGCTCTCGGGCCACAAGATGCTCGGCCCCACCGGCATCGGAGCACTCTATGGTCGGCGCGAACTACTCGCGGCCATGCCCCCGTTTCTCACGGGCGGATCCATGATCACGACGGTCACCACGACAGCCGCCAAGTACCTGCCGCCGCCGCAGCGCTTCGAAGCCGGCACCCAAAAGGTGTCTCAGGCGGTCGCGCTTGCCGCAGCGATCGACTACCTCTCGGCCGTGGGCATGCCCCGTATCGCGGCCCACGAGGCGGTGCTGGGCCAGCGGCTCATGGACGGACTCGCGGCCATCGACGGGGTGCGTGTGCTCGGCGCGGACATCCCTCTACCGCGCGTGGGCCTGGCGAGCTTCGACATTCCCGGCATCCACTCGCATGACGTCGGGCAATTCCTCGATGACCGCGGCATTGCGGTGCGGGTCGGGCATCACTGCGCCCAGCCGCTGCATCGCCGACTCGGGGTGACCTCATCAACGCGTGCGAGCACCTACCTCTATTCGACCGAGGCTGAGGTTGATGCCTTCCTCGACGGCGTCGCTGCCACCATTGACTTCTTCGGAGTGCGCTCATGACATCCAGCGATATGCAGAACCTCTACCAAGAACTCGTGCTTGACCATTCGCGCACCCCGTACGGGTTTGGGCTACGCGACGAGGTCGCAGCGCAGTCCCACCAGCTCAACCCGACATGTGGTGACGAGGTGACACTGCAGGTGCATGCCACCGACGGCACGATCGAAGCGATCGCATGGGAAGGGCACGGATGTGCCATCTCGCAGGCATCCGCGTCTATGCTCGCCGTCGTCGCCGAGGGGCTGACAGTGTCAGAGCTCGCGCAGCGCATCGACACTTTCCGCGATGCCATGCGCTCGCGCGGCAAGGTCACACCGGATGAAGATCTGTTCGGCGACGCGGCGGCCCTGGGCGGAGTCTCTCGCTACGTCGCTCGAGTGAAGTGCGCGATGCTCGCCTGGGTCGCCGCGGAAGACGCCCTGCGCAAGCTCGACTGAGCCTCCGCGCGCGTTCGGCGCGGGCTCGTTCATGTGACGCCGTGTTTCGCTACATGAACGGACGTGTCGCTGAGGGGTGACGCCTCGGGTCTGACTGCGGATGCTGGAGCCATGAGTCATCTGGTCAGCGCGGCGCAGCTGATCCATCTGCAACGCGCCGCAGAGCACGGAACCGGTCCCGCCGTGCGCCTGCTCGATGTGCGCTGGCGACTCGATCGGCCCGAGGGTCGGCCTGACTACGTCAGAGCGCATCTTCCCGGTGCGGTGTACGTCGATCTGGAACACGAGCTTGCCCATCGCCGAGAACCGCAAGACGGCCGGCATCCACTGCCCGACCGCGATGAATTGCACCGTGCGGTGCGACGCTGGGGGCTCAACGACGGAGATATCGTCGTCGCCTATGACGACAACCGCAGCGTGCCGGCGGCACGGTTGTGGTGGCTGCTGCGTCGAGCAGGCGTCGATGCCCGCGTTCTTGACGGTGGCATCCGCCTCTGGGCATCGGAAGGCCTGCCGCTGGAAGAGGGCGATGTGCGACCAGCGCCGGGAAGCATCACGCTTGTCACAGACGATGATTTCGAGGCGCTCACGATCGGGGAGGTGGACTCGTTTAGCGAGCGCGGGGTGCTGCTGGACGTGCGAACGCCTGAGCAATACAGCGGTGCACAGTTGGGCACCGATCCTGTCGGCGGGCATGTTCCGGGGGCAGTGAATCTGCCGGCGATGGCCACGGTCGCAGGAGATGGTAGATTCCAGCACCCTGACGTGCTGCGTCGCATTTTCGCGACAGCCGGGATAGCCGCGGGAAGTGACGTCGCGGTGTATTGCAGCTCCGGGGTGGCGGCAATGCACTCTGCGCTCGCGCTGGCACACGCGGGCATCCGTGCGCGGGTGTATCCCGGGTCGTGGAGCCAGTGGGCGAATACGAGAGGAAAGCGAGTCGCCGTCGGGATTCTCCCGTCAGGTCAGGTGACGACGATCTGACTCCGTAGCCGGTGATGGCGTTGGCAACGGTTGGGTGAGAGAATGCGCGTAGGGGCTTTGGGGGCCCCTGCATTCAGAGGACCTATGGGGGCTAGAGGGCTATGGGAGATAGCGAGCTGGAATCTGCGCGCGTGACGAGAGTGTTACGCGACGACATCGTGCTGGGCAGGCGTCTGCCTGGAGCGCGTCTTGTGGAGCGTGATATCGCCGCAGACTTGGATGTCTCGCGACTGCCAGTGCGGGAGGCGATTCGTGCGCTCATCAGCGAGGGCATAGTCGTTTCACGCCCACGGTCGTGGGCCACAGTCCGTGAGTTCACGTTGCAAGACATCCGCGACTACGCAGAGGTGCGCTCGGCGATCGAGACGCAGTTGTTCCTGTTCGCCACGCTGCGTCATGATGAGCGCGGTCTCGCCGGGTTACGAGACATATTGGAGCGCGAAGAGCGTGCCGCGCGCGCGGGCGACATCCCTGAGTCACGCGCTGCATCGGGGGCGTTTCATGAGTACATGGTCCTGCTGGCGGGTAACGAGATGTTCGTCGAACTGGCCTCGATATTCGCCACCCGGCTGAAGTGGGTCTTCGGCCTGCACGGCGAGTTGGAATCGATGGCGGCAGATCACCGGGTGCTGTACGACGCGATCGCTTCGCGAGATATCGAACTGGTGACCGAACTGGTCACGCGCCATCTGGCTGCCGGAACAGCCGCTGCCGAGGCGCGGTTCCTCGGCGTCGCCACCGGCTGAGCTCTGCGAGAGCGCGGTTACTGCCTAGGTCACTGGGGTGGTCGTATCCGTCGCCTGACGGAGCGGACCGCGCATCGGACGCCAGTAGCCCACGGGTGCGAGCCGCACGAGAGTGTCGATGAGCCTCGCCTCTTTGCCCACCATCGCTCTGGCCTTGCGTCGCTCAGTGGCGCGGATGATGAGCGCCGCGGCATCCTGCGGATCGGTGTGGTACATCGCGGCCTGTGCGGACGCGGCTCTTGCGGCGACAGCGGGATCGATCGCTGCGGCATAGCGACCGTGGAGGATGATGCCGGTGCGCACCCCCGCCGGATACACCGCGCCGACGCTGACTGAGCTGCCCTCGAGTTCGTGACGCAGCGCTTCAGAGAACCCGCGCACGGCGAACTTGCTCATCGCGTAGGGGATTCGGCCAGCGGGAGCCGCGAGCGCATAGACACTCGCGAGATGGGTGATGTGCGCGGCGGACATCGTGCGCATGGCAGGCAGGAGAGCTTTTGTGATCGACACCGTTCCCCAGAGATTCACGTCGACGAGCCAACGCATCTCTTCCATGGTGAGTTGCTCGAGAGAGCCGAGCATCGAAGATCCGGCGCACGTGATCAGCGCATTGATCCGTGGATGAGCGGATGTCACCTCGGCCGCGGTGACTTCGACAGCGTCGTCATCGCGCAGATCGACCACGTGTGTGGTGACGGTGCCAGGGAGATCATTGGCAACGGATGCCAAGGCCTCGGCGTCGTGATCGATGAGGGCGACGTGGGCACCGGCGGCAGAGAGCTGGCGTGCGAGTTCGGCGCCCATGCCGCTGGCAGCGCCGGTAATCACCGTAGTGTTTCCGGTAAGGCTAAGCCGTGGCATACATCCTCCTCGAGTACGGATCCATTCTGGCCGATGCGGGCGTCGGAGGGTACAGGTATTCTTTTCACAGGAGGTCGTGGTGGGACGAAATGCGGATGCCATCGCCGAAGGCGTCGCCATCGCCACGGCCGCGGCACGGCTGATGGTCAAGAACCACATCCTGGTGGGAACAATCGCCCGCGGCGGCGTTTTCGATGTCGAAGAATACCTTGAGCATGCCCGAAGTGCGTTGCTCGCGATGGCCGCCGAAGCGGATCAAGCGGCCGAGATGGTCACCAATATGCGTCGACGTGCGCGTGGCCGGCATTCTGACCCATCGGGCACGCATGATTATCGCGATCGCGATGTGCGCAACCTGCGGCGCAGGGCAAAGCAATCAACGGGTGTCGCGGACCGGCTCAAGACCATCGCGGCCGACTCCGAGAAACTCAGTGTGCTCGTAGAAGAAGCACGTGAAGCCGCGTGGGCAGACGTGCGCGGCAACCTCGATCGACGCTTGCTCGTTGAGGGAATGCGCCCCGACCAAGATCCGGATTACGCGGCGATGCGAGAGGCGCGGATGCAGGCACTTCGGCTCGTTGATTTGCAGGCGTTGTCGGCTGATCAGCGTGCGCGGCGCAAGCGCGAAAAAGCTGGGTGAGTCTCGGTTTCGCTTTGACGCCCTTCGTCATGTATTCTTGCTGAGGCCCGTTCCACTGGAACAGGCCGAAAATATGCGCCCGTAGCTCAACGGATAGAGCATCTGACTACGGATCAGAAGGTTAGGGGTTCGAATCCCTTCGGGCGCACAGATGAAACGGTCTCCACTGCGGTGGAGGCCGTTTCTGCGTTGCGCACCAGAGCCCGGAGAGTACGCGGATGTACGAAGATTCTGACACTTGATGTCCTGTACGCATTGACGTACATTGCTTGAAGTGTCAGAATATTCGTACATCACGTGTGGTGTCGGAATATTCGTACATGGCATCGTGTGTGAAAACACCCGAACAGACAGGTCTCAGATGTACATCAGTATTCCGCGTGACTGGAGCAACGTCGTGCGCGACCGGCGCACGGATCTGAAAATGACCCAGGAGGAACTCGCCGCGCGCGTGGGCAAGGCCCGCCAGTGGGTCGTGCGATTCGAATCGGGCCATGCGGGAAGCGCGAACATCGACAGTCTGACTAAGTTACTCGCCGTGCTCGAGCTCAACGTTGAGGTCGATGCAACGGACGAGGACCCGGATCCGATGTTCATGCTCGATTTGGACGACGCAGACGGCTCTGAGCTATGAAGCTCACCGCATATCTCAACGGCATCCGCGTCGGCTGGTTCAAGCAGCAGGCTGGCGGTGCGATCACGCTCGAGTACGACCGCGTGTGGCAGAACCGATCGACCCGGATGGAACTGTCATGGTCGCTACCGAAAAGCCGTCGCCAGCACACTGGCACCGCCCCGGGAAACTACCTGTGGAACCTGCTACCTGACAGCACTGAGGTCCTCGAGCGCTGGGGTCGCCGGTTTAGCGTATCGCCACGAAACCCTCTTGCCCTTCTCTCGCACGTCGGCGTGGACGCCGCGGGCGCGGTGCAATTGCTTCTAAGCGACGACTACGACGAGCCGACACTGTCTGGGGAAGGCGCCATCGAGCCCATCGATGATGTGGGTATCGCAGCCCACCTACGAGAGCTCCGAAGAGACCCGTCTGCCTGGGTGACGCCAGGCTATGAGGGGGGATACTTCTCGCTTGCCGGCGCGCAGTCAAAGTTTACGCTCGTCAGGACGCCGAAGGGATGGGGCATCCCAACGGGTCGCACTGCGTCAACGCACATCGTCAAGCCCGGCGTCACGGGGCTCACGCGCAGCGACCTGAACGAGCACCTAACGATGCGAGCGGCGCAATTCCTTGATCTGCCCGTTGCCGCGAGCAGGGTGATGCGATTGGAGGATCAGACCGCGATCGTGGTTACCCGGTTCGACCGCGCGCGGACGCGCGATGGCGCCATCACGCGGCTGCATCAGGAGGACTTCGCGCAGGCGACGGGCACGCATCCGTCCGCGAAGTACCAGAACGAGGGTGGCCCCGGGATCGCCCGCATCGGAGAAATGATGCTCGAGAACCTTAGTGGGGCGGCCGAAGCGGAGGTATCCCGGTTCTTCGAGGCGACGATGTTCAACTGGGCGGCGCTCGGCACCGACGCGCACGCGAAGAATTACGCGCTCCTGTACGGGAGGAGCCGAAGCCTGCGAGCGACGCTTGCGCCTCTTTACGACCTCGGCTCCGCGCTGGCGTACTCGGAGATCAACAACCGTCGGGCCAAGCTGGCGATGTCTTACGACGGCCACTACAGGGTGTTCGAGATCGAGCCGAGACATCTCGTACGGGAGGCCGAGCCGCTGGGGCTCACCGAGACGTGGGTGATTGATCGAGCGCGGCATGTGGTCGACAGACTGCCTGACGCGTTCAGTCGAGCCGCCTCAGAGGCCGCCCTCGGCGGCGACGACGCCGCGTTCGCTGGCATGCTCATCGATCGAGCGCGCGAGCGCGCCGACGCGCTTCGCGCACAGTTGAATCGTCGGTTGTGAGCACGCTGCACGATGATCCTGACTGACACCGGCATGTGTGCACCGATGTGTGAACCCGACCCCGACTCTCGCGGAATCACACGGATCTCCGGCGAGTAGTCATTGACTACGGATCAGAAGATTAGGGGTTCGAATCCCTTGTGGCGCACATCATCTGCTGAATAGCAAACAAATCCCCTGTCGTGAAAACGGCAGGGGATTTTTTCGTTTCTGGAGCAACGTGTCTGTCGCGGACGAGTTGAGAGCTACTCGTGGTGGGAAAATAAATAGGAAGGGGACTTTACAGTAAAGCTCCTTTCCTGTAACTTCGACGCGAGCGGCACTCAATCGGCCGCCTGCTTGTCCCCTTCCCAGCAACGATGCTCTTGAGATGAGGCTCCACCCATGCTCCGACCTCGCACTCGTATGATCACGGCGATCACCGCCACAGCCGCTGCGCTCGCACTGGTACTCACCGGCTGCAGCGCAGCCAGCAGTTCCTCCGCCGATGATCGACCGATCCGGATCTGGTCCGGATCGACGACACCGATCAACAACAACTTCAGCCCGTTCGCCGTCGATACCGCCACGCACTTGACCTACGGCGCGATCTACGAACCGCTCTTCTTCTTCAACCAGCTTTCCGCGGACGAGCCCACGGGCATGATCGGTGAAAGCTACAGCTTCAACGAAGACGGCACCGAGTTGACGATCAAGATCAAGCCCGACCTGAAGTGGAGCGACGGCGAAGCGCTCACCGCAAAGGATGTCGCGTTCACGTTTGGGTATGGCTCGAACGTCGACCCCGAAATGGTGTCGATTGACGCGCCAGATGACACCACCGTTGTCCTGACCTACGCCACCCCGAAATTCACTTCCGAGGCCCTGATCCTCGGGTCGACCTGGATTGTCCCCGAGCACATTTGGGGATCGATCACCGATTTCATGGGTGAGACCAACACAGATCCGGTGGGGTCGGGTCCCTACATGTTGAAATCGTTCACCGACGCTGCCTACACGCTCGAGGCAAACCCGCTGTTCCGCGACGGCGAGCCCGCGATCAAAGAGGTGCAGGACGTCGGTATCGACTCCAACCAGTCCTCCGAAGATCTGCTCAAGACCGGCAAGCTCGACTGGGTCGGCCAGTTCATCGCGAATCCGGATGGTGTCACCGCCGACGGTCGCATCGAAACGATGAACAACCAGCAGGATCCGACGGTAATCGTCACCTGCGCAAACGAGGCCCTGGGATGCACGGGACCGCAGGTCGACCCTGCTGTCCGCCAGGCGATCAATGCTGCGATCAACCGCGGCACGATCCAGGAGAAGGCATTCGCCGGTCTTGCCGGTGAGGCATCACCCGCATTCGCACTGCTCCCGCGTGACGAGCAGTGGCTGAGCGATTCATCGCTCGCAACGAGCCCCCAGGAATCGGACGCTGCCAGCGCAGCATCCATCCTCGAAGCGGCCGGTTACACGAAGGGCAGCGACGGTTTCTACGGCAAGGATGGCACGCCCCTCGAGCTTGACCTGTTCTCGCCTGATGGATGGACCGACTACAACGACGCTGCGAAGCTGATCAGCGAACAGGCAGCAGAGGCCGGCATCCGCATCGACGCCCGCACCGTGTCTGACGCCGAGTACTGGACACCCGTCACCAACGGTGATTTCCAGCTCGCGCTCTACGGTCTGACGCAGTCGCTTGTAGCCGATCCCTACTCCAACTACAGCCAGTACTTCGCAACCGAGGCGACCGCCAAGGTCGGTGAACAACCGGTCAAGGGGCAGAACTTCTCCCGGTACAGCAACGCGACGGTCGACGAGGCCGTGGCTGTTGCCGGGGCCACGCAGGATCAGGCGGTGAAGAAAGAGGCGTATGCGAGCATCCAGACGGAAATCGCGCGGGACCTGCCTTACATCCCGGTCGTGCTGAACGCCTCGCAGGCGTTCTACAACGTGAAGGACTTCTCCGGTTGGCCCTCCGAGAGCGACATGTATGCCGCTCCGCTGCCGTACCTCTCGACGGCATCGGCGATCGTTCTGGCGAATTTGAAGCCCGTCGCCGAATGATGCCCGTGGGATGTGTCCTTGACGAAATGAGGAGGTGAGCATGAATTTCTATGTTCGACGGATCGGGTTCTACCTGATCACCCTTTGGGCGGCGATCTCGCTCAACTTCCTGCTGCCGCGACTGCTGCCAGGAGATCCAGCAGCGGTCATGCTCGGAAAGCTGCGCCGCGCAAATGGTGGACGTCCGCTCTCCGAAGAGACGATCAAAGCGATCACCTCGATTCTCGGAGCAGAAAAGGGCACATCCCTGTGGGATCAGTACCTTTCGTACTGGGGACGGATGCTGCAGGGAGACTTAGGCGTCTCCTCCACGCGGTATCCGGCCCCGGTGAGCGAACTCATCGGCGCTGCGCTGCCGTGGACAGTGATTCTGGTGGGCGTCGCGACGATTCTGTCGTTCATCATCGGCATCGTCGCCGGCGCGTGGATCGGCTGGCGGCGCGGAACGTGGGTAGACCACATCGTGCCGGCGACGACCTTCCTGCAGTCGATTCCCTACTTCTGGCTGGCGCTCGTGCTGGTCGCCGTGCTTTCCGTGCAGATGGGAATGCTGCCGATCTTCGGCGGCTACAGCGTGTTCGAATACCCCGGCGGGCCCGAGCTGAGTTGGGGCTTCATCGGCAGCGCCGTGGTGCACGCCATCCTGCCGGCCGCGACCATCGTGATCTCCTCTGTGGGCGGCTGGCTGCTGGGAATGCGCAACATGATGGTGCAGACGATGTCTGAGGATTATGTCGTCACCGCGGAGGCGAAGGGCCTGACCCCGAGCCGCATCCGCACGCGTTACGCCGCACGCAACGCCGCGATCCCGAGCCTCGCCGGCTTCGGTATTGCTCTGGGATTCGTTGTGGCCGGATCGATTGTCACTGAGCAGGTGTTCAGCTATCCCGGCATCGGAAAGCTCATGATCCAGGCCGTGCAGGGGCTGGATTACGCGCTGATGCAGGGCGTCTTCCTCGTCATCACCCTGACTGTTTTGGCGGCCAATTTTGTGATGGAGCTCATCTACGGCTTCATTGACCCGAGAGTGAGACACCGTGGCTGAAACCGCTGTGAAGTCGCCTGTCGAACAGGCATCGCTGACGACGTCTGCCGTCGCGACGGCGCGAATCGCTCGAGCCGACCGATCGCGAACGATGCTTCCGAGTTTCTCCGGCAAGCTCCTGACCGGCGTGATCATCGTCGCGACGATCTCGCTCTTCGCGATCATCGCCCCGTTCTTCGTGCAGGATCCGCTTGACTCTAATAATCCTGCGCTGCTGCCACCGGGGCCTGGCCACATTCTGGGCACCACAAAACTCGGATACGACGTGTTCGCCCAACTCGCGTGGGGCGCGCAGGGGTCGTTGTTCGTGGGGCTCGTTGCCGGAGCGATCTCGCTGTTCCTTGCGATCTTGTTCGGTGTGCTGGCCGGCTACTTCGGCGGCGTGTTGGATGAAACCCTCATGCTGATGACGAACATCATGCTGGTGATCCCCGGACTGCCGCTCGTGATGGTCATCGCCGCGTACGTTCAGCACAGCGAAGGCCTAGGCCCGCTCGCACGCAGCTCACTGCTGGTGGCGGTCGTCCTCGGCATCACCGGCTGGGCAGGTTCTGCCGTCGTGCTGCGTGCCACCGCACGCTCGCTGCGAATGCGCGATTATGTCGCCGCGGCTCGGGTCGCGGGCGAGAAGCCGATGCGCATCATCTTCGTAGAGATCCTGCCGAACCTGGTGCCACTGTTGGCGGCGCAGCTGATCTTCGGTGTGATCTTCGCGATTCTCGGCGAAGCGGGGCTGTCGTACCTTGGCCTGGGACCGACCGGTTCGATCACGCTGGGCACAATGCTCAACGATGCCCAGACGGGGCAGGCTGTGGGAAGTAAAGCCTGGGCATGGTTCGTGCCGCCAGGGGCGCTTATCGCACTTCTAGGCGCGGGGCTTTCGCTCGTGAACTTTGCAATCGATGAGATCGTGAACCCGAAGCTGCGGCTTGCCCCGCAGGCGGCACGCTCACAGCGTCAGGGGCGACAGGCCGGACGAGACGTCGGAGCGAAGCGCGATAGCGATGACAAGGATGTGCTCGTATGAACGGCGAAGCAGTACTCACCGCCCGCAATATGCATATCGAGTACGAGGTCGAGCCGCCGGTGAAAGCCGTTCGCGACGTCTCGCTGACCCTGCACCGCGGCGAGATCCTCGGGCTGGCGGGTGAATCCGGATGCGGCAAGACCACTCTCGCGTATGGACTGAACCGACTGCTCAAGGCGCCGGCGCTCTTGACCGAGGGCGAAGTTGTTTTCCACGATGCCTCGGGCACGGACATCGACGTCGTCGGCCTTTCCGGCGAGGGGCTTCGCCGCTACCGCTGGGACAAAGTCTCGATGGTGTTCCAAGGGTCGATGAACGCGCTGAACCCGGTCATGAGTGTGCGCGCACAGCTCGATGACGTGTTCACGACTCACCGCCGCGTCATGAAGAAGGCTGACCGGCGCGCGCGAAGCGCGGAACTGCTGGAACTCGTGGGTGTGGATCCGTCGCGACTCGGCGCGTTTCCGCATGAGCTCTCTGGGGGCATGCGGCAGCGCGTCATGATTGCGATGGCGCTCGCTCTTGATCCGCAGGTGATGATCATGGATGAGCCCACGACCGCGCTCGACGTCGTCGTGCAGCGGGGAATCATCCGCGAGATAATGCGACTGCGTGAACGTCTGGGTTTCGCGGTGATCTTCATCACTCATGACCTTCCGCTTCTGATCGAAGTGAGTGACCGCATCGCGGTGATGCTGGAAGGTCAGATCGTTGAGTTGGGCGAAGCGGAGCGCGTATATCGCGCCCCAGAACATGACTATACGAAGCGACTGCTGGCGAGCTTTCCCAGCCTGCGCGGAGCGCGCGGAGACTTCGTGCGGCACGGCCGCCCTGGCACAGACGCCGACGCCGAGAACGGAGCAGCATCATGAGCGCCGAAACCCCGACTTTACAGGGCCTCGAGGCCCGAGGCCTAGGGCGTGATTACACACTGCGCAATGGGCTGCGACGCACGACGCTGCACGCCGTCGACGATGTCTCGTTCACGATTAAGCCCGGGCGCACCATCGCGCTGGTGGGGGAGAGCGGCTCTGGCAAATCCACCGTGGCGCGCATCATCTCGCGATTGGAAACAGCAACGTCGGGTGGCGTGTATCTCGACGGTGCTCCCGCTGCGCGCCGGGGCGCTGCGCTGGATCGCTACCGCGCACAGGTGCAGATGGTGTTTCAAGATCCCTTTGCCTCGCTCAACCCGTTCCACACGATCCTGCACCACATCGAACGTCCACTACGCATTCACAATCCGCACCTTTCGAAAGAGCAGATTCTCGATCGTGCGTATGAACTGTTGGAGCGTGTGCAGCTGACGCCCGCCTCGCGGTATGCGCAGCGCCGCCCGCACGAGCTCTCGGGTGGTCAGCGTCAACGTGTTGCCATCGCGCGGGCGCTCGCCCCGGGAGCCACCTACATCGTTGCTGACGAGCCCGTCTCGATGCTCGACGTGTCCATTCGTCTGGGAGTGCTCAATCTGCTCGCAGATCTGCAACGCACTGAAGGGCTCGGCGTGCTTTACATCACCCATGATCTGGCGACCGCGCGACATTTTTCTGACGAGATCTTGGTGATGTATCGCGGGCGGATCGTTGAACGCGGTGCAGCGGATTCTGTGATCCTCGATCCGCAACACGAATACACCAAAACGCTGTTGGATGCTGCGGCAGACCCTGACCGTCACGGGCAATTGCGCGAAGAGGTCCGCTCCGGTGGATGAATCTGCAGTTGCCGCTAACAGAGCCGACGGGGAGCGTCCAATGACTCATATCGATCCGGGAACGTCGACGTGGTTGCGTGCGCGCAATGACCGCGCGGCGTTGCAACTGCTGCTCGCGCATGGGCCGCTGACGCGCGCCCAGTTGGGTGAGCTTTCGGGGATGTCAAAGCCCACCGCTGGGCAGATGCTCACGCGCCTTGAGCGTGCGCATCTCGTGCACCGGGTTGGTGAAGTCTCGAGCACCCGGGGCCCCACTGCGACCAGCTATGGGGTGCGTGGTGATCGGATCACCGGCATCGCCGTCAGCATGCACGCCGACACGATACAGGCGATGCTGGTCGATGCGCTCGATACGACCTTTCCGATTGTTGAGATCCCCGTCGAGGGCCTTGAGCGCTCGCCCGAACGCGATATCCGCGCGGCAATTGAGGCGGCAAGCCGTGCAGCGCAGCTCGATGAGCACACGGTTGCTGTTGTCGCAGTCGGAGTGCAGGCGGCGGTATGGCCGGACCGCGACAGCATCTCGCTGACGAACACTCTGCCTGGCTGGCCCGCCGAGGGTTCACGCCGGCGGATCGAGGATGCTCTGGACGTTGAAGCGATCTTGGAGAATGACGTGAATCTCGCGACAATGGCCGAGCGTGCCAGCGGGGTCGCGAAAGAGGCGAGCAGCTTCGCGCTGCTGTGGCTGGGTGACGGTATCGGTGTCGGCGTCGATCTTGACGGCGTCATCCATCGTGGTGCCTCTGGCCGTGCTGGTGAGATCGGATATCTGGCGGTTCACGAGGGCAATGGCGAGGCCGAGCGCACCGACACGACCGACCTTCTTGGCGGGCCGGCGGTGGTGGCGCTCCTGCACGGAGAGTCTTCCGCGTTGGATGGTGACGGTGTGAGCGCGATCGCCACCGACTCCGCGGCGATCGATGTGCTCGCTGGTCGGGTCGCCCTGGCGCTGGACCCGGTTCTGGCAGTTCTTGATCCCGCAATGGTGGTGCTGGGCGGACCAACCTGTCTCGCGGCAGGAGAGAGCTTGTCCGCATTTGTCGCCACTCGCCTGTCTGAGGCTGCGCACCCCGAGTTGGATGTGCGACTCAGCAGCATTGAGGTTTCTCCGGTGCTCGTGGGAGCCCGTCAGCTTCTTGTCGAACAGATCCGCACGCGCCTCGAAGCGCGCATCCCGGTCGGCTAAATCCACTCACACTCCCTGACTAGAACGGAACGCATTATGAAGCTTGCCATCGTGGGCGGCGGCTCCACCTACACCCCTGAACTCATCAGCGGGTTCACACGGCTGCGTGAGCAGTTGCCGATCGACGACATCGCGCTCATCGACAGCGACAATCATCGCCTTGAGCTGGTCGCTGGTATCTCGCGACGGATGCTTGCACGCGCGGGTCATCAGGCGCGGCTACTCGCCACCACCGATCTCGTCGCCGGTGTCGCTGACGCCGATGCTGTGCTCATCCAGTTGCGTGTGGGTGGGCAGGATGCTCGCGAGGGTGATGAGACATGGCCGCACGAGGTGGACTGCATCGGGCAGGAGACGACCGGTCCGGGCGGGCTCGCCAAAGCGCTGCGCACCGTGCCACTCGTGCTCAGCATTGCTGACACGGTGCGCAAGCACGCCAAGCCGGACGCCTGGATTGTTGACTTCACTAATCCGGTCGGGATCGTCACGCGCGCACTGTTGGAAGCGGGCCACCGTGCGGTCGGTCTGTGTAACGTTGCCATTGGCTTTCAGCGCCGCTTCGCAGCCAACCTCGGTGTCGAGCCAGACGAAGTGCAGCTGGGCCACGTGGGTCTTAATCACCTGACGTGGGAACGTAGCGTCAGCGTGAACGGAAAGGACCGACTGCCACAGCTGCTCAACGAACAGCGTGCGGAACTGGCAGAAGAGGTACAGCTGCCCGAAGCGTTGCTTGCTCAGCTGGGCGTCGTGCCCTCGTACTATCTGCGCTATTACTATGCGCATGACGAGGTGCTGCACGAACAGATGCACAACGCTTCGCGTGCCGCGGAGGTCCGCGCTATCGAGCAGGAGCTGCTGAAGATCTACGCCGATACGGGCGTTGACGAGAAGCCGGAGATCCTCGAACGCCGCGGTGGTGCGTTCTATTCAGAGGCGGCGATCCAGGTGCTCGCCATGATGCAGGGCACAGATCCGGTCTCGCGCGTAGTGAATTTGCGCAATGACGGGATGCTGCCGTTCCTGCCGGATGATCACGTGATCGAGGTGCCTGCGCGCTTCAACGGTGGCGCCTTTGTGGCAGAGCCGGTGGCCCCGCTGCCGGACGACATTCGTGGGCTGGTCTCTGCGGTGGCCGGCTACGAGCGGCTCGCGTTGGAT
>DQHP01000026.1 GCA_003524435.1 Microbacterium sp. | reverse complement strand
GCGGAGCATCGGACCGCCCGCGCCGAACAGCAGGATCGCGGCGGTGAGCACGACGACGCGCCAACCGAGCAGGCGCGTGCGCTCGTCGTAGCTGCGGGTGAGTTCGGCGGGGAGAGCCACGTAGGGGACCTGAAACAGGCTGAATGAAGTCGCGGTTCCGAGGAACGCGAGTAAGACGCAGATTGCCCCGGTGACCGGGCCCCACGACGGCGGTACAGCAAAAGTTAGAGCGAAAAATAACGGCAGCGTCAGTGCGCCGACGATCATGAACCCGCGCCGCGAACCGGTACGAGCTAATTGCCGGTCGGACGCAGCCCCGATAAGCGGATCGATGATGACATCCCACACCTTCGCCGATGTGACGATGAGCCCTGCGGCCAGTGCAGCAACTCCGAGATTGTCGGTCAGGAAGTACGTGAGTACGAGGCCTGGCAACGTGGCATAACCACCAGTGCCGAGGGAACCGACCGCATAGTTGATGATCGTGCGCGCGGAAAGGCGCGGGAAAGCTCGATCGGGCCGAGCCGTTGTGCTCATCGCGCCAGTGTAGCGGTGAGCCTCAGCTTCAGATCAGCGAGAGCTCACGCAGCTTCGCCGCGACGTCGTCGTTGGACGGCTCGACGTGGTGCGAAGCATCGGGGTAGACGAGCACGGGGATGTTCATGCGGCCAGAGATTTCCTTCGCGACATCTGCGGCTGCAGGCTCGGCTTCGAGGTCGATGTAGGTGTACTCGACGCCGAGGTCATCGAGCTGCTTCTTGGTGCGACGGCAGTCGCTGCACCATTCGGCGCCGAACAGGGTGAGTGCGTCAGTGGCAGGAGAAGTCATGCTTCCAGGATATGGCCCTGTGGATGAGTGGGCGCTGACTGTAGGTCATGAAACGATAGAGGGCGCCGTGACGAGAGGAGGAGGCACATGCGTACAGCAAACACGTCCCACGTGACGATCATCGTGCCGACCTTCAACGAGCGTGCAAACGTCGCCGAACTCGTTGCGCGCGTGAGCGCTGCGCTGAACGGTCACGACGCGGAAATTCTCTTCGTCGACGACAGCACGGATGATACGGCCGCCGAGGTGGCGCGCGTCGCTGCCGATGCGCCACTGCCGGTTCGTGTGATCCATCGGCAAGAGAATGCCGGGGGGCTCGGCGGCGCCGTCGTACGTGGCCTTGCCGAGGCTGCAGCCGACATCTGCATTGTGATGGACGGCGATCTGCAGCATCCACCCGAATTGATCCCCGCGATCATCGAACGCTTTGAACAGGGCGACGCCGATGTTGTGGCGGCTTCTCGTTATATCGGCGGAGGCGATACCCGTGGACTGGGTACAGCGCTGCGATTCGGAGTCTCGCGTGCCGCCACGTGGCTCACCAAGGCGATGTTTCCTCGGCGTCTGGCACGCAGCACCGATCCGATGACCGGATTCTTTCTTGTCGACCGGCGACGCCTCAACGTGGCACAGCTACGCCCGCAGGGCTTCAAGATTCTGCTCGAGATCCTCGCTCGCTCTGACATGCGCATCGCCGAGGTTCCGATGGAGTTCTCCGAGCGCCGCAATGGCACGTCTAAGGCTACGCTGCGGCAGGGCGCGACCTTTGCCCTGCACCTTGCCCGCTTGAGATTCGGCAAGATGTCGCTTTTCGCGATCATTGGCGGTATCGGCGCGGTGATCAACCTCGCCATCATGTGGGCTCTCACCTCTCTCGGGGTGGACTATATCTGGGCGGCCATTATCGGCGCCGAAGTCACCATCATCGGCAACTTCCTCTTGCAGGAGCGGTTCGTGTTCGGCGATATGCGCACGGATGCTCGGAGCATCGGCGCCCGCTTCGCCGCGTCGTTCACCTTCAACAATGTCGAGGCAGCACTGCGCATCCCGATTATGGTGCTGATGGTGGAGACCTGGCATATTTCCAGCGTGCTCGCGACTGCCCTTTCGCTTATCGTCGCCTTCTTCGCTCGCTTCCTGTTCCACTCGCTGTTCGTGTATGCCCCGCGCCGCGCCCAGCGCATTATGACCGCGATCGACGCTGAAGTCGTACGGCCGGGGGAGTTCTAACCGCACGGAGGTGTCCTCCCCAGCTGATTTCCGCTAGACTGATAGCGCAACGTGAACGATTCGCCGCGATTCGGCGCATCACGTAGCCACTGATCAGGGCCGTAAAGGACCGCTCGCACCGACGCGCGCGGCATCCGCTCTTGATCTCTAAGAACTTGAGATGCGCTTGCGCGCGTCCGACCAACGCAATGAGCATGACAATGAGTACGACCACCACCCGCCCTTCAACACCTTTGACCTGGAAACAGGCAGACGACAATGTGCACGTCGCAACCCGCGACGGCGAATTCGCCGGATTCGTTGAGTCCCACGGCGCCGCATACATCGTCCACGACAACCACGGCAGCGAGCTCGGAACATTCGCGAGCCTCCCCGAGGCGCGACGCGCTCTCGATGGTTCGCCTCGGCGCACGAATCGTTCCGTTCGGCAGACGCTACGGCGGCACCTCCGACGCGTCCGCGCGTAACGTATACGCATAGACGCATACGGCCCCGGTTACTCTGGGGTGAAGCGAACGGCGTCCGCCCTTGGCTTCACAGCTTCAGGGCTCCGATCGGCAGGAGAGTATTATCTCCATCACTCAGGTCGAACAGACCACAGGCACCCTCGGACCGGTGCGCCAGACGTACGCGGGAAACGCTGACTTCCCCCCGATGGCCAAGGCCTATCAGAACGTGTCGCAGGTTGTTCGCGAGATGGGGCTATTGCAACGCGCGCGCTGGTTCTACGCCATCGTCGCCGCCGGAATTGCTGTTGCACTCGGCGGCGCAGTTACCGGCTTCATCCTGCTGGGAGGTAGCTGGTTCCAGCTGCTCATCGCCGCTGCCCTTGGCATCATTTTCACGCAGATCGGTTTCCTCGGCCATGAGGCCGCGCACCGTCAGGTCTTGACGTCGGGCCCAGCGAACTTCCGACTCGCTCGCATTCTCATCGGGCTCGTCGGCATGAGCTACTCCTGGTGGGACAACAAGCACACTAAGCACCACGGCAACCCGAACCAGGTCGGCAAGGACCCGGACATTGCCGTCGATACCATTTCGTTCCTTGAAGAGGATGCCGCCAAGTCGCGCGGCTTCATCCGTCTGATCACCCGCAAACAGGGTTGGCTGTTCTTCCCGCTGCTCACGCTGTTGGGCCTGAACCTGCACTTGCAGGGGCTCAAGTACCTCTTCACGAAGAAGAAGGTCAAGGGCCGGTGGCTTGAGATCGGACTCATCGTGGGACGTCTTGCAGTCGTGCTGGTGCCGGTGTTCATCATGCTCCCGCTGGGGATGGCCTTCGCCTTCGCAGGTGTGCAGTTTGCTGTCTTCGGTGTCTACATGGGCATTGCGTTCGCCCCCAACCACAAGGGTATGCCGATCATCGAGCCGGGCGCCCGACTGGACTTCTTCACGAAGCAGGTGCGCACCTCACGCAACATCTCAGGAGGCTGGTGGGTGACCACCTTCCTCGGTGGCCTCAACTATCAGGTCGAGCACCACCTGTTCCCCAGCATGCCTCGCCCATACCTGGCTAAGGCGCGCGAGATCGTTCGTGACTACTGCATCGCCAACGACGTGCCGTACACCGAGACCACCATCCTCCGCTCGTATGCGATCGTCGTCGAGTACTTGAACCGTGTGGGACTCGCCGCAAGCGACCCGTTCGACTGCCCCGCTGTGACGCAGTTCCAGAAGGCGTAGGGAGAGAACTGGCGTCTGTCAGGCGCGCGGCACCGTAGCGGCGTCCAACAGTTCGCGAATCTCTCTCGCAAGCGGGGAGCGCATGCTCTCCAACAGCTCAGCCGCGGCACGCCAGTGCGCAATCTGCTCGTCCGGATCTGACGCGGCATCTCCCTGTAGGCGGGCGAACTGTCCGTGCAACAGCGGGTCTTCTGCCTGAGCCGACCACTGGCCGGTCTCTTCAAGAAGAGCGCGCAGGCCCGCGTCGTCGCCTTCGTCCAGCAGAAGCCGACACAGCTCGATTCCCACCTCGGCGCAGAGTCGAGTATCGGTGGTCTTGCGCGCGAGATCGAGCGCGCGGGACAGATGCTCTCGGGATTTTTCGAGATCTCCACCGAGGCGAAGCAGCTGGCCGATCATCGTCTCTGCGTTGACCGTGCCGATCATGAAATTGACCTCGTTGGAGAGCTCCAGCCCGCGGCGAGCAATGGTCAGCGCGGCATCTCTATCGTCGAGATCGATGAAGAGCTGTGCGCGGTTGACTGTGAGATTGGCGTACATCAGCCGGTGCCCGGCGACCTCAGCTACGGCCAGTGCCTCATCATTGACCGCCAGCGCATCCGTCCACAGTCCCAGCCGCGACTGCGCCACCCCCAGATTCACCAGGCACGAGAGCAAGCGGTTGGACTGATCCAGAGCGCGATGCACCTGCGCTCCCCGCTCGAAGCTGATGACGGACTGCTCCAGCTCCCCGCTGTAGACCAGTGCGACGCCGATCATATTCAGCAGCAGCCCGGTGATGCCCGGATCATCCAGATCGCCTTCGAGCCGCGCTGCCCGACGCAGATGGACGAGAGCCTCCTGAGCTCGTCCGAGCGACGCGAAGATCTGACCGACATCGAGGCTCGCGGAGGCGAATGCCGTGGCATCCGCGATCGACGAAGCTGTCTGTGCTGCCGCCTCGTGAAGGCTGATGGCGTCCTCATGGCGGCCGGTGAGATTGAGCCACCAACTGATGCCTTCAGAGATGCGGATGAGCACCTGCGGGTGATCGCGTGCCGTCGCGGCGTAGGCGACGCTGAGAATGTCGTCGAGGTGGCGGGTGAGCCAACTCTCGGCTTCTTCGCTGCTCCAAGCGCGCTCAGCATATTCGAACCGCGCGGGTCGCGGCGTATCACCGGTTGATTTCGAGAGGGTCGCATAGGCGGCCCACACGGTGGCGACGATGTGATCGCCGAGTCGTCCGAACGCGGATGCACGCTCGCGCGGCGAGTCGATCTCGGTACAGCGGTCAGCTGCGAACGCACGCACCAAGGCGTGAAGGGCGAAGCGCCCATCGCCGCGCGGCACCACGAGATTGCGGTGCTCGAGCGTTGTCAGAGCCGTCGCCGCATCTTGATGGGTCGCTCCGGTAATCGCCGCAGCTGTCACCGTGTCGATGTCGCTCACCGGGGCGTCGGCGATGAGGCGCAACATCTGATCCGCCTGCTGGTCGAGCTCTGCCACAGAGAGCACCAGCGCGTTACGGACGCGATCATCGATGCGGTTCTCGGACAGGCGTTTTTCGATCAGTTCGGCGTGGTCGGCCAGCGTCCAGCCCGGGTGAGCGGACAACCGCCGCCCCGTGAGGGTCAAAGCAAGCGGCAGCCGTCCGGCAGCATCCGCGAGTCGAGCGGCGGCAGGGAGGTCTGTCTCGACCGCGGTGGAATCGGATAGACGGCCCAGGAGTGCAATGGATTCGGCCGTGTCGAACTCTTCGAGAGTGAGAGCTGTGAGCGCGGATACGCCAGATCGTGGACGGTTGCGACTGGTCACCAGCACGATGCCCTGCGCCGCATCTCCGACGATCTCGGCGACCTGCGCACCATCGCGGGCGTCATCGAGGATCAAAACCGTCTTCGATGCGGCAAGGTGTGCGCGGAGATGCTTTCCGCGTGCGGCGTTGGGCTTCGAGACATGTTCGCGCGCGCCGATGTGGCGGAGGATGGCTTCAGCGACGGCATCGGGGGAGGCAGCGGGGGCGTTGCCGCGGTGCCCGCCCAAGTCGACGAAGATTCCCGTCTTCCAGCCTTCGCGCTTGAGAACTGCGGCGATGTGCAGGGCCAGTTGGGTTTTTCCCATGCCCGGCATACCGTCGATCCAGACTGTGCTGGCTCCGTCGTCGATCCGCTGCAGGATCGAGGCGATTGACTCACGACGGCCCAAAAACTCGGGCACCGGCGGGGGAATTTCGGTGCGCAGGGGCACAACCGATGCCGAGTCGGCGACGCCCTGGGCTGCAACACATCGATCGAGCCAGCGGGGGAGCTGCTCATCATCGAGTCCGAGGACAGCGGCGATCTCGACGCTGAGGTCGATGTCAAGGCGTTTACGGCCTGCTTTGAAGCAGTCGTAGACGGTGGATCGCGCGAGGCGTCGCTCATGCTCGGGAATACCGCGCGCGGCACGTCGCTCTTCGATTCGACGGGCGATCTCCGCATAGGAGGTGCCGCCATTGCCAGTGCGCAGTGCACGCAGATCCTGAGCGATCGTGTCGATATCGCGGGGAGGGACTGACCAGTCCACGTCAGAGGGACGTTCATCGTTTCTGCGCACGAAAGCTCCTGAGGGCGGGCGGCACGGTCTCGGTGATCCTAGCAGTGCGATTACGGGCGCCGTCCGGTCATGACGTACACCAGCAGTGGCCGAACGGATGCTGTCGGACGGCGTTCGGGCGCGTGTCCGGGATTGTCCGGATTAGTGGTTGTCCCGGATGCCCGCTGGCAATGTGTCGGGTGGTTCTGTGTGTCCTGCACGGACGGTCTCTTTCTTTTTCAGCAACGAGGAGTATGCATGCGCGCAGTGGATTCAGCGTTACGGGGGCGCCGAAGCCTGGCAGTGGCAGTGCCGATCGCGATGGTCGCGACCGCACTGGCTCTGCCGGTCGTGGCGAACGCCGCTTCTACGGTTCCGACCGGCGGGTACTCGGGAACGAGCGACGCGTACAACGGCGCAACGGTGGAGTTCCAGATCGACGGCGATGGTCGGATGACGGGTTTCGACACGGAGAGCTACCTGTTCTGCGGTATGTTCCCGACGCCTATCCAATGGGTCGAGCAGCCCCCGCTGCAGGTGAGCGCGGGGTCGAGTTTTACGCAGGAGTGGACCTTCTCTGACGTGGAGTACGAGCTCAGCGGCGTAATCGCTGCCGACGGTGCCGCGTCCGGCACCGGTATCGCGAAGATGCCGAGTATCGGATGCAGTGGGTTCGACTTCAACTGGACGGCCACGGCAGACGAGGAACCGGTGGTTATCGATCCTGAGGTGACGGTGTCGCCTGGTGAGGTGACGGTTTCGGAGCTTGCTGGCGCGGGTGTGACGGTGTCCGGTACTGGCTTCGCTGCTGATGCATCGGTGTCACTGACTGTTGGTGGGGTCTCGGGTGGTAGCCAGATCGCGGATGCTGACGGGAACGTGTCGTTCGTGTTCACGGGTGAGCTCGCAGCGGGTTCGCACGCGGTGGTTCTCAGCTCCGCGGATGGTGACGCGGAAACGACGATGATTGTTGTCGCGGATCCGGTGGTCATTGATCCTGAGGTTTCGGTGTCGCCTGGTGAAGTGACGGTGTCCGAACTCGCTGGTTCTGGTGTCACGGTGTCCGGTACTGGCTTCGCTGCTGACGCATCCGTGTCGCTCACGGTGGGTGGGGTCGATGGCGGCAGCCAGACCGCAGATGCTGACGGCAACGTGTCGTTCGTGTTCACGGGTGAGCTCGCAGCGGGCTCGCACGCGGTGGTTCTCAGCTCCGCGGACGGCGACGCGGAAACGACGCTGATCGTTGTTGACGATCCGGTGGCCCTTGATCCTGAGGTTTCGGTGTCGCCTGGTGAGGTGACGGTGTCCGAACTCGCTGGTTCTGGGGTGACGGTGTCCGGTACTGGCTTCGCTGCTGACGCATCCGTGTCGCTCACGGTGGGTGGGGTTGATGGCGGCAGCCAGACCGCAGATGCTGACGGCAACGTGTCGTTCGTGTTCACGGGTGAGCTCGCAGCGGGCTCGCACATGGTTGTTCTCAGTTCCGCGGACGCGGACGCCGAAACAACGCTGACGGTTGTCGAGGATGCGGCACCTGGGCTGCCGGAGCAGATCCCTGTCGAAGCTCCGTCTGAGGACGAATTGACGGCCGACAACAGAGGTGAGGTCTCGGTGCCAGAAACAGCCGACGAAGGCGCCCAGATCGTTGTGCGAATCGGCGACGCCCAGCCCGGCGATGTCGTGGGTGTATGGCTGTTCTCGACTCCGCAATACCTCGGCACCTTCACCGTTTCGGATGACCTGACGGCCACCGTCACGTTGCCTCAGAGCGTCACAGGTCTGCACCGCATCGCTGTCTACAGCGTCGACGAGGTGCTTCAGGGATGGGACGAAATCATCATCGCACCGGTTGAAGACACAGTGCCCGTTCCGGAGGACGGCGAGAGTCAGCTTCCTGCGACTGGCGGCGACAGCAGTGCGGCACTCGGCGCGGCGCTTGTGTTGCTCCTGGGCGGCGCGCTGATGCTGTTCGTGCGGCGACTACGCCCAACTCACCGGGGTTAGCGCGCGGCGGGTGGGGAGCCCAGAGAGGCTTCCCGCCCGCTCACGTACGCGCCGCCGCCAGCGAGATCAGCTCTTCCCCGCAGCGGGGGTCTTCGCTACGTTGTGGGCATGAATGATTACTCGGGGTTGGCAGCAGGACTAGGAATCGGCGCGATTATCTTGGGGCTGGTGATCTACCTCGCTGTCATCGCGCTGACACTGTGGATCGGGTACCTGATCATGCGTACTGCCGTGAAGAACGGCATTCTTCGTGCCGATGAGGTGCGAGCGACTCAGCGCCCAACAAGCGCATACGGCGCGCCGCCGCAGGGTGGCCTTGGGGGAACAGCGCAGCATCGCTGACGCCGAATTCAGCGACCCGGCCTAGGGTCGGAGTATGGCTGAACTTCACGATCTCACAGCGATCGAACAGTTGGCGGCGCTGCGCACGGGCGAAATCGGCCCCGTTGAACTCGTCGCCCACTATCTCGAGAGGATCGAGCGCTTCAACGACAGTGTGGGCGCGTTCGTTGAGATCACGGCGGATGCTGCGCTGGCGCGAGCAGGTGCGCTGGGTTCCACGCCGGTGGGTGCGCTCTGGGGCCTGCCTTTCGGCGACAAGGACCTCGTAGCTCGTGCCGGTGTGCCTACGCGGTTCGGTTCGCGACTGCACCGCGAATTCGTGCCGGATGCCACAGCAGATCAAGCGGCGGTGCTTGACGATGCCGGTGGGATCAGTCTGGGTAAAACCAACACCCCGGAGTTCGGGCTCACTGGATACACCGAGACGCAGATCGCTCCGCCCGCGCGTGACCCGTGGAACCCGGTGAGCGGTGCGGGTGGGTCAAGCGGTGGGGCCGCGGCTGCGGTAGGCGCGGGGTTGCTGCC
>DQHP01000086.1 GCA_003524435.1 Microbacterium sp. | reverse complement strand
GCCAGGCCGACAGTCGGACGCTCGTGTGCCTCGTACGACCGCGCGACGCCGATGACTCCCGCACTGATGCGTTCACCCGGGCGATACTGCGGCTGTGCGGACGGATCCCTCGGCGTGGCCAACGAGGGAAGCGCAGAGCGCTCGGGGGCGGGCTCGGCCTTCACAAGTTTGCGCGCAACACGCAGACGCTTCTCGTCGTACGGGTCAAGCCCCTGACGCACATCGATGAGCCAGACGTGCGTCGCTTTGTCGTGCAGTCCACGACCACGGCGTTCTGCGTCGAACGTCGGTGAGATCAACAGCAGTACCGGGCCGAGAAGGGGCACGATACTCGACGCACAAAACAGCAGGTATCGCAGCAGCACCCAACCGATTCCTGGGCGCTCCAGGGTGCGCACGTTCACCGTCCGAATTCCGACGATGCCCTTACCGAGTGTGCGTCCGCTGCGTCCGTGCATCACCAACTGCAGCACGCTGAGCACCAGCGTAAGAAATACCGTCACAGCCGCGGCGACAACAGCAATCACGAAACCGGGATGGTTGATGAATCCGTATGGAGAGATCGTGCCGCTGGCAAGTTTGAGCAGCAGCGGTACGGCGCCCATCCACAGCGGCATCTGTACCAGAATCCAGAAAACAACGTCGCAGATCAAGGCGACCGCACGACGTCCAAATGGCGCACGAATCAAACCGAGAGCGGCAGCATATGCGGGGTCGGGACGCCCTGCGGCGGTAAGACCCTCAATTTCTTCCTGCTTCTCGTCGACTTCCCAAATCGTTCCGTCGAAGTCGCTGCGCGCTTTGCTCGGGGTCATTCGACACAACCTCGGACCGGCTCTGATGCGCGCCCGTCGCCGCGACGCAGCATCACGTCGATGCACACCTGCCCAGAGGCTGCATCTTCAATCGTGATCGTGGTCGCTTCCGTTGTCTCTGTGCCGCCGGATCCGGCGAGATCGACAGTGTTCCACAGATACAGGTCACCGTCCTCTGGCGCAGGATTGGCCCAGCTAAAGATGACAGCTGCGCCCTCGCGCACACCCTCAACCTCTGCGACGGTGGGGACAGCATCCGACACCGGATCCTTCGGTACAACCGCATCTTGGGTCGCCTCAGGTTCAGGAGCTTCCTGGGTGGGAAGCATGTTGATCCCCACGATTGCACCACCGACGACGACCACCGCAGCAAGAGCGATCGTCACCCACAGCCACACTCGCGGCTTGCGCTTCTCCTCAGGAGCAGCGGCATACCCGACCGGAGCAACCGGCGCCTGCGGCGCCACCGGCGCTTCAGGCGACACCGAGCGAGGTGGGCTCAAAATAGTGCGATCGTCGTCAACAGGAACGGATGCTGCGGGTGCTGCCGCGTGCGGAGTCGTACTCCGCACGGTCTCTTCGACAGCCGATGCTGTCGGCGGAGCCGGGCTAAAGCGTGGGCCCGGGTCGGCAGCCGGGTCAGGTTGTGGCGATCCGAACGGCCGTGTCGTCGCCGATGGACGGGTGAAGCCAGCATCCGGCTCGATGTTCACGACATTGCGAACACGGGTCAGACCGTCGTCATCGTCTTTCAGATCCTCGGCGACCGGGTGGTCATCAACGATGTCAATCGGAGTGACCGAATGCGTCAGCTCGATCTGCACCTTCTGCAGCGCACGCGCGAAAGCGACAGCGCTCGGGTAGCGCGCGTCCGGACTCTTCGACATGGCCCGCTCGAGCGCCCGTTGCAGGCTCACCGGCGAGTCCGGCCGTGCCAGAGCAGGTAGCGGAGCGCGCTCAATGCGCTCGATCAGGTCGGCACCGGAGTTTCGCTCACCTGGCCGTTCGAACGGCGAGCGACCGGCCAGCAGCGTGTACAGCGTCGCACCCAGAGCGAAGACATCCGAGCGAGGACCACTCACCGGTGGGTCAGCGAAGAACTCCGGCGGTGACCACGGGATCGACATTCCGGTGGCCTCAGACACCGCACCTGTGGTCGACGCGATGCCGAAGTCGGTGAGCGCCGGGCGGTTGTACTCGGTGACGAGGATGTTTGCCGGTTTAATGTCGCGATGCAGCACGCCAGCCCGATGGGCGGTTTCTACCGCGCCGGCGACCTGAATGCCCACGCGCAGTGCCTCCGCGATGGAGAACGGCTCTTTGCGCGCACGAAGCTGCAGGTTCGGGCGAGGGCAGTACTCCATGACGAGGTAGGGGCGGCGGTCTCCCGCGACACCCGCCTGATAGATCGTGACGATGGCAGGATGCGTCGACAGCATCGCCATCACGTTGGCCTCGTCTGCGAACTCCTGCATCGCGCCGGTAGACAGGCGGTCGGCGAGCAGCACTTTCACCGCGACGCGACGCTTGGGCATCTGCTGTTCGTACAGGTACACATCCGCGAAGCCGCCAGTACCGAGCGGTTCGAGGAAAGTGAAGCCGGGCAGCTCCGGCGGCGGAGAGGGGGGCCTGCTCACGGAAGATCCTCGAAGGTGACGAGCACGCCATCGCCGAGGTCAACAACATCGCCAGAGAGCACGAGAGTCTGCTCGCCCGGGTGCAGGCGTAGCGGATCGTTTCCCGGACGCAGCAGCGTCGAGCCATTCGTCGTGTGCAGATCGACAACCACGACGGTGTCGCCCTCGGGACGAATCTCGAGGTGGCTGCGGGAGATGTCCTGCTGTGGGCTCTCCACCGCGATCAGGTGCGGCAGTTCCGCACCACTGGCACGTGTCGAGCGCGGGCGACGGCCGATGATGACGGTGCGATCGAGTGTGACTACCTGGCCGGTTGTGACGCGGATGCGCCCCGCAGCCGCGGGCACCACCGGCAGTACAGCGGTGGGAGCTTCCGGTCCTGCAGCCGGGGCACTCTGTCGCAGACGCCGGGCCTCGGCGAGCGAGATCGTCGCACCGTCATGATCGCCTTCCAGCGGCACGGCAGA
>DQHP01000047.1 GCA_003524435.1 Microbacterium sp. | reverse complement strand
CTCGCCCCCGATGGCCGCCTTGACCCTCGCTCGGCCGCGCGCCGACTCGCCGAACTGCTGCCCGAGGACCGCGTCGTTGTCTCGGACGGCGGGCACTTCATCGGCTGGGCGAACATGTACTGGCCGGTGGCATCCCCCGATCGCATGATGATGATCGGCACTGCTTTCCAGGCGATCGGCCAGGGCTGGCCCAGCATCGTCGGCGCTACCAGGGCGCGACCCGAGCAGACCATTGTTCTGACATCTGGTGATGGCGGCGGTCTGATGGCGATTGCTGATCTTGAATCCGCTGTGCGTGCTGCTGGCGGTCGCGGCTGCGCAGTCATCTGGAACGATGCCGCCTACGGTGCCGAGATCAATCTCTATGGTCTGAAGGGACTCGCCGAGGGACCGATGCGGATTCCCGAGGTGAACTTCGCTGCTTTTGCCGCTGCCGTTGGCGCAGAAGGTCTCGTCGTACGCGCCCTCGAAGATCTCGATCGTGTCGCAACGTGGGCCGCGATTCCCGCCGCCGAGCGTTCGTTCCTCCTCTTGGACCTGCGCATCTCAGGCGAAGTGATCGCGCCGTACCAGCAGGAGATTATTCGGGTGAACAGCTGACGCGCATCCGCTAACGTGTTGCAGTGCCCGCGATCAGAAACATCGAGCGCGCAGATGAGGCCGTGCACCGTGAGTTCATGGAAGAGCTTGGTGTGCGCCTAGACAGTGCGACCCGCATCGGCGTCTACGACAACATCTTCACTTACGAAGGCAGTCCCGTCCGCTGGGTGCCCATCGAGGACATCCGTCGCGGCGTGCGTCCGCTGTTTCCTTCAGGTGCGACTGAGGCGTTGTTTACCCTCGCTGGTTGACTCTCTGTCTCTTGATGAGCTGTGAGCCACTGCTCACTCCAACTGCTCGATACCTTCCAGACGAATCTGGTCGAGATCGAGACGCGCGGAGATTCGGTACACGATGAGGTCGTCCACGGTTCCCGCACGACGCAGGTTGCGCAGCACTTCACGCTTGTGGTCGAGCATCGCCAGTTTGAGCCGAGAGAACTCCTCATTGCGAATCAGCGGCGAGCGCTGTTCGAGATCAACATCGGTTGAAGTAGCGACCATCTGTAAAGTCTTGCCTTCCGCTGGGGCGGGCATGCTGCTGAGCTCCACCGCACCGTCGGCGAGCGGATCTGGGGAATCCAACAGGTCCTCCATCGCCCCCACCTCTGCATCGACAAGCGCACGCTCTCTCGCCACCGCCCGAGCGTTCGCGAGTTCGAGCATCTCGTAGCCTTCGCGCCGTGCCCGATCACGCACTTCATCGCTGATCCCGTGTTCGACAGCGAGTGCGTCAAGCGCCGCCATCGCCGACCCCGAGATGGCGCGCTCCGCCAACTCGAACTCTTCATCTTCTCCGTGATCGACGGGATACCGCGCCCACCGCACGACAGCGGGAAGCAGCGGACCCTGCACAAGAAGACTGAGCAGGATCACTCCGGCGGTGACGAAGATGATGTCGTCACGTCCGTCGAGTTTCACGCCGTCTCCGGTCGCGAGCGGTACTGAAAGGGCGATCGCGAGCGATACCGCCCCTCGCATGCCCGCGACGGTGCTGACGAGCTGCATTCGCGTGCGCAGGCCAAGCGGATGCACGCTCCCGCCACCGATTCGTTGGAAAGGCACAGCGAGCATCTGGAAAAGGAATCGCACCACAAGCAACGTCACCCAGACGGCAACCGTGGCTAGTGTCAACCATCCGATTGTTCGTAGCGACGTCTGATGAGCGACCCACTGCACCTCCAACCCGATCAGGACGAAAAGCGCACCGTTGAGGAGAAACACCCCGAACGGCCAGACCGATTCGGCTTGCCGCCGCGAGGCGGCGGTCGTGACTTGGGAGCTCAGATACGCCGCGATGAGACCCGCAACCACCACCGCCAGCACTCCGGATGCATGGATCAGCTCGGCAATCATGAATGCGGTGAATGGCACAAGCAGCATTGTCACGTTGATCGTGATCGTGGTGTGCACGCGGCGCAAAAGCAACCATGCGGCGACAGCCACCACAACTCCGACGGCGATACCGCCAAGGTACGACACGATCACCGTCCCCGTGATCATCAGCGGCGTCACCTGGCCGCCGACCGCGAGCGACACCGCAATCGCATACAGCACGAGCGCAGTGCCGTCGTTGGTGAGGCTCTCGGCCTTCAGCTTCATGAACGCGCGTCGTGGCAGCAGGCGCCCGAGCGCGGCGACTGCCGTGGCATCCGGCGGTGCAACGGCGGCCCCCAGAATGAGCGCGATCTCCCATGGCAGGCCGAACAGCGCAGCCACTGCGGCGACAGCGAACGCAGATGCGACGACAAGCAGAGTGCTCATCGGCAGGATGTACCGAAAGTCGCGCCTGATCGAACGCAACGACGTCGTCAGGCTCTCCCAAAACAGCATCACCGGTAGAAACAGCAGCAGCACCGTCTCGGGAGGCAATTGGACATCGCGTAGCGCCGGCACGAATCCCAGCAACAACCCGAAGATGACAAGCACAAGCGGTAGCGCAAGACGCACACGCGGCGCCAGCATCGTGCCCACCAAAATCGTCAGCCCCAGTAGGACCGTGATCTCAAGACCTTCCATGCGCGCCACCCATCTGCCGTCACGGGCGGACGCGCGACGTGCTCAGGACACAGCATCCGTCAGCACCACGGTATTCCCGTTGTGCCGATCGCGAAAGATCTTTATCGGCGGCGCCTCTCAGCCCGCGGCGCTGTAATCCGGTAGTTCCTGCAACGTCCAGGTGTTGCCGTCCGGATCATCGAACGTTACGAAACGGCCCCAGGCCTGCTCATCGACGCCATCAGCCGCGACACCCACCTCGCGCAGTTGCGCCAGCGCGCCGTCAGCATCTGGAACAACGACCTGGATCGTATTCTGCTGCCCCGGCTCGAGGTCGGTGCCGAGGCCAGTGCCGAACGCGATCGAGCATGCTGATCCTGGTGGAGTCATCTGCACGAAGCGCAGTCCTTCGACGGGAGTTTGATCGTGGTCGGCGTTGAAGCCGATCTTTAAGTAGAAGTCTTTCGCCCGGTCGACGTCAGTGACCGGCACGAAGATGAGTTCTATTTTCCAATCCATGATGTTCTCCTTCTGGTAGGCGTCGTCGCCCGACCAAGATCAAAGTTACGCCGGGGATCAGACATTCCACGAGACGCCTCAAATCCATCCCTTGTCCTGGGCGATCCGCACGGCCTGGGCACGGTTGCGCGCTCCCACCTTGCCAATCGCCGCCGACAGATTGTTGCGCACGGTGCCTGCTGAGAGGAAGACCTCGGATGCAATCGCCGCGGCGCTACGCCCATCGGCAGCGAGCCGCAGCACCTGCCTCTCCCGCTCGCTGAGCGGGTTCGCCCCCTCAAACAGGCTGGATTCGGCGAGCACCGGGTCAACGACGCGAAGCCCGGAGTGAACCCGCCGCACGGCATCGGCGAGTTGCTCGACAGGGGCATCCTTGACGACAAAGCCGCTGGCCCCAGCATCCAACGCAGCGCGCAGATAACCCGGCCGCGCGAACGTCGTCACGATGAGTACGCGTGTATTCTCATTCGCCGCGCGCACAGCTTGCGTCGCCGCGATGCCGTCCATTCCCGGCATCTGAATGTCCATCAAACACACATCCGGCGCCGTCTGCGCCACCACCTCCACGGCGGCCTCGCCGTCTCCGGCGACGCCAACGACTGTGAGGTCGTCCTCGAGTTCCAGCAACGCTGCCAGCGCTCCTCGCAGCATCGCTTGGTCGTCCGCGATCACCAGCCTGATCTGCTCTACGTCACTCACCAGGTCACCTCCACGTGTGTCCCGCCTGCAGATCCTGATGACATAGTCAGCGACGCACCCGCGGTCGTCGCACGCTCGCGCATGCCCCGCACACCGTTGCCTTCGCCTCCCGAGATGCCACGTCCATCGTCAATGACCGCGAACCTCCCCGGAGCAATCTGCACGAGAACCGAGCGAGCCTCTGAATGCCGCAGCACATTGGTCGTCGCCTCACGGAGAATCCAGCTCGCAGTCAAAGACTGGGCCGGCGAGAGCACCCCTGCCTCACCCTCCACCCGCATCTCCATGTCGGCGGCGCGCAATGCATCCCGGCATGAGGCAAGCTGCTCGATCAGCGCGGCACTGCGCACGCCGGCGACCGTCGCACGCACCCCGGCGATTGCTTCTGACGTCAGTGATTCGATGTCAGCGAGCTCAGCTTTGGCGCGCTCAGGGTCGCTATCGATGAGCCGGCGCACGAGCTGTGCCTTCAAGCTCACCACCGTCAGCGAATGCCCCACCAGGTCGTGAACGTCGCGCGCAACGGCCTCGCGTCCCTCACTCGTGGCGAGCTCAAGCCCCAAGGTCTCAGCCTCGGAAGAGCGGATGATCAGCGTCGTGGAAACGGTGTTGACCACGGCGAGCAGCACGACAATCGCGAGAACTGTCAGGTACGTCGCACCAGCCGGGGTCAGAAACACCACGACCGCAGTCGCCGCGATACATACCGCGCTCATGACCCAGTGCGCTGTACGCGTGAGACCGTATGAAGCGAACGACATGATGAACGGGAGGAAGCTCAGCGCGGCGCCCCCGGCCGCCGGAACTGTCAGCGCCGTGCATGCGATCAGAAGGATGAGAACGACCCATTGGATCGGCTGGGGCGGTTCGGTGAGTCCGCCGCCGCCGAAGCTCATGCCGTTGACGAACCCGAACACGTAGATCACGACGAACAGACACAGCGCGACCCAGCCCGTGATAACCCAGGCCTGCGCGGCATCCGATCGCAGCAGCCCGATCACCGGATACACAAGAAATACCAGCCAGACAGCCGCCATAACCCAGCCGAACCGCTCCCAGGGTGAGCCCGCGCCGTGGGGGCGCCGCGCACCTTGAGTCACCCTAGCCGTCATACTGTCGACCCTATCGGCGTGAGCGCGAGCGCTTGATGCCTGCTGCCACGAGAACCGCGAACAGGGCGAGCCACACGATGATGTTCAGCACAACTGCCCACAGCGGGTCGGTTTGCCCGGTTGTCAGGGCGCCGTCGGTGAGTGGCCAACGGCTCAACGACACGAAACCGTACAGCGGGGTGAAACGGGCGATGTCGAGCATCACGCCATCGAGAGGCATGAAGACGTTGCCGAAGAAAGCAAAGAATGTCATCGAGATGGATGCCAGTGCCGCCGCCGTGTCTGGATTGAAGAACAGCCCGACGCCGAGTCCATAAAGACCGTACATGAGCCCGAGTCCGAGGATGATCCCCGCCGAGGCCCCCCAACGCCAGGCGTCGGTTGTCTCGGCGCCGGTCAGCATGCCTGCAGCAAAGACGGCGAGCACGGCCAGCGCCGCGAACGCCACTGCGGTCACGAGCTTCGTCATCGCGTACCCGACCGTGCCAAGCGGAGTCATCGCCAACTGCCTGCCCCAGCCCTGTTTCGACTCAGAAGCGGCAAGCGAGGTGATCGAACTCATCGCGACAGCACCGCCATATGCGGCCATCGACACCATGACGTAGAACGCGACGTTGCCGTGTCCCATTGACATCGATCCATACGACATACTCGCCCCGAACAGCAGGTACATCGCCACCGGCATTCCGAGGGTGAAGGCAAGTGTGTACGGGTTGCGAATCTGGCGCAATGCTTCAATGCGCAGCATCGTGGGTGAAATTGACATACTCATGATCAGTTCTCCGTCAGTGCGGTAAAGGCGGTTTCGAGGGTGGGAGCGGCGATCTCCAGGTCGTGCGCCCCTGATTTCAGAAGAGCGGATGCCGCGGCATCTGAGTTCATCGCTCGAAGAGTCACCCGCTCGCCGTCAACGAGCACGTCGGTGATGCCTTCGGTCGTCTTCAGCTGCGTCAGCAGGTCGTCGGCACCGGTGGCGGGCAGATTCGCGGCGAGTGTGCGCCCGCCGAGGTTCGCGCGTAGTTGCGCGGTGGGAGCATCCGCAACGATCCGCCCGTGATTCATCACTACCGTGCGGCGGGCGAACTGCTCTGCCTCTTCGAGGTAGTGCGTGGCGAAGATGATGGTGCGGCCGGCGTTTGCATCGGCGCGCATGACGTTCCAGAAGTGGCGGCGGGCGGTGACGTCCATTCCGGCCGTTGGCTCGTCAAGCACCAGGACGTCTGGGTCAGCGACCAGCGCGAGCGCGAACTTCACGCGCTGCTGTTCGCCGCCAGAGCACTTCGCGATACGGCGGCCCGCGATCGATGCGAGATCGGCCCGAGCAAGCACATCGGGTACGCGTGAGAGTGCCTCACGTCCGTGCAGAGAGGCGATGACTTCAACGGTCTCGCGAACGCTGAGATCCGACAGCAACCCGCCCGTTTGCAGCACGCCAGCGATCACACCACTTTTCGCGGCCTTACCCGGCTTCTCACCGAAAACGGTGACGTCTCCCTTGCTCGGGTCGGTGAGACCGAGCAGCATGTCGAGTGTGGTGGTTTTTCCGGCACCGTTTGGGCCGAGAAGCGCGACGATCTCGCCCCGACGGATGCGGAGATCCACACCGTCGACGGCTTTCACCGCGTGCTCGCCAGAGCCGAAGTGCTTCTGCAGCTTCTCGATGGCGACGGCGGTATCGGATGCTGTGGCAGGAGGTTTCGCCGTGGTCAGAGTTTCTGATGAAGTGCTCATGCTTACAGCCTGGCCCTGGCGCGCTGCTGAATCCGGAGGGTGGTGTCACCTCGTGCGCATGACACGTGTCATGTGTTGTCTCGGCCGGCCCGGTGCGGATGAGTTCACATCGGCAGGAAGATGCCCTCCAGGAACGCAGCGAGTTCGGCCGTCGCATCCAATGGCAGCACCGCAGCCACATACTGATCGGGTCGCACAAGAACGACCACTCCGTCACGCGACAACTCTCGCTCGGCGAAGATGTCAGTCTCTGTCCACGCGTTAGGCGCCGCGGTGTAGATCTTCTCCCAATCGGTCAGGCCCAATGGACCGGTCTCGGGGAGAAACAGCTTCGGCACCGACAGAATCTCGATGTCTTCGAACGGCTGCTGGTAGATCGTCTTCACATCGAAGACAGCATCCGTGTCGGCATCCGCTGGCGTGTACTTCGCAACGAGCGCCTCGGCCGCAGACGCCCACTCCGCCAGACCCGCCCCTGAGGCATCCGCAAACGCGTACATACGCCAGCGTCCATCCGCCTTCGCGTGATGCCCGAGGTGGACGACGTTGCCGTCGCAGACCCGCACGACCTCGGCAGACTTAAAGCGTCGCCCCAACGGGAAACCCGCGGCGAGCGCCTGATGCTCGGCAGTGCCGGTAATCGCTGAGGGTGAATACTGGGTCATGAATCCGGACGGGAACTCAGCCGTCGCCAAGTAGTAGTTCGACAGTTCCTGTGGGTCCGAGATCTCCTCAGGCTTCCGCGCCATGAGCGATGACCATTCACGATCGAAGTCGATGAGCTGCTGCGCGACCGGCTGGCGTTCAGCAGAGTACGTGGCCAGTAGGCTCTCCGGCGAAACACCGGTCAGGACTGACCCCAGCTTCCAGCCCAGGTTGAAACCGTCCTGCATGGAGACGTTCATCCCTTGACCGGCTTTCGCACTGTGCGTGTGACACGCATCACCGGTGAGGAACACCCGCGGCGTGCGCGCTTCGTCGAGCGCGTCGTCGAAGCCGTCGGTGACTCGGTGGCCGACTTCGTACACACTCGACCAGGCAATTTCCTTCACATCGAGCGAGTACGGATGCAGAATCTCGTTGGCCTTGTCGATGACCTTCTCGATCGGAGTGTTTCGCACCTGATGGTTGTCGTCCGCGGCAACCTCACCCAGATCGACATAGACCCGACTGAGATAACCGCCCTCACGCGGAATGTGCAGAATGTTGCCCGCCCGCGCATTGATCGCACACTTCGTGCGCCAGTCCGGGAAATCGGTGTTCACCAGGACATCCATGACCCCCCACGCGTGCGCGGAGAACTCCCCGACGTGTGTGCGGCCGATCGCCTCACGCACGCCGCTTCGTGCGCCGTCGCAGCCGACAACGTACTTCGCGCGGATAGTGCGCTCCTCTCCGTTGCGCTCACCCGCGACATGACGCACGCGCACCTCAACGGGATACTCACCATCACCGTTCACAGTCAGCCCAACAAACTCCACACCATAATCCGGCACGATGCGTCCTGGGCCGTCGGCGGCAGCTTCGGCGAAGTAGTCCAGCACCCGAGCCTGATTCACGATCAAGTGCGGAAACTCGCTGATCTTGAGCCCGTAATCTTCGGTGCGCGTGGTGCGGATGATGTCGCCGGGGCTCTCAGGATCGGGTCCCCAGAAGTTCATGTAGGCGATGTTGTATGCCTCGGCAGTGATCCTCTCAGCGAAGCCGAACGCCTGGAATGTCTCGACGCTGCGCGGCTGGATGCCATCAGCCTGACCAAGCGGGAGGCGACCGTCGCGGCGCTCAATGATGCGCGTTGTGACACCGGGGAACTGCGCCATCTGCGCGGACAGCAGCATTCCGGCGGGGCCAGATCCGACGATGAGTACGTCCGTCTCGTCGGGGAGGTCAGTGGGGCGATCTAACCCGGTGCCCGCTGCGGCAGCGACGCGCGGATTCTCGGAGACGTAACCGTGGTGGTGGAACTGCATCCCTATGCCCTCGACATTCCGTAGATCGGGCTCTTTGCCTGTTCTTCCTCATAGTCAGGTCCGAGCGGAATCCCGCTGCGATCGCGCAGCAACAGCGTGGCGATCAGACCGATGATCGTCATACCCGCGAGATACCAGGTGACCATGTCAGTAGAGCCCGTCGCCGCCACGATCGCCGCGGCGATTGTCGGAGCGAAGGCGCCGCCAAGGATCGCGCCGATTGCGTATGAGATCGATACGCCGGAGAACCGAATGGATGCCGGGAACAGCTCGGTGTACAGCGCCGCCTGCGGCCCGTAGGTAAACCCGAGCCCGACCGTGAGAATCGCAAGCCCGAGGAACAGCAGCCCCACATTCGCGGTGTTCACGAGCGGGAACAGGAGGAAGACGCCGACCAGCTGAAGAATCCACCCGGTGATGTAGGTATTGCGACGACCGATTTTGTCAGAGATCCAGCCGGCGAGCAGCGTCGTCAGGAGCCAGGTGACAGCGGAGCCTGTCACCGCCCAGAGCACCGGGCCGAACTCGAGGCCGATGGGGCCGTCTTCGGCAGTGGCGTAGCGCTGGATGTATCCACCGGTGGTCATGTAGCCGATGGCGTTGTTGCCCGCGAAGACGAGGGCAGCGATGAGAACGAGCAGCGCATGCTTACGGAACAACTGCACGATCGGCATGTTCGCCTTCTCCTTGCGGGCAGCAAGCTCGGCGAACACGGGGCTCTCTTCGACGTTGCGCCGCACGTAGTAACCGATCAGAATCAGCACGACGCTCAGCAGGAACGGAATGCGCCAGCCCCACGCCAGGAACTGCTCGCCGGGTGCAACCGCCGTCATAATCGCCATCACACCGGATGCCAGCAACAGCCCCAGCGGCACACCGATCTGCGGCGAGGCACCGAAGATTCCACGCTTGCGCTTGGGGGCATGTTCGACGGCCATCAATACCGCGCCGCCCCACTCGCCGCCGGCTGAGATGCCCTGCAGAATACGCAGCAGCACGAGCAGAATCGGGGCGCCGACTCCGATGACCTCCGAGGTCGGAAGGAGGCCGATCAACGCCGTGGCAGCACCCATCAGGATGAGGGTCCACATCAGCACCCGCTTGCGACCGAGTTTGTCGCCGAAGTGTCCCGCGAGGAATGCGCCCAGAGGACGGAACAAGAAGCTGATTCCCACGGTGGCGAAACCGAGGATCACCGTGTTTGTACCGAGCGCCGAGAAGAACAGCTGGCCGAAGACGAGCCCTACGGCTGTGGCGTAAATAAAGAAGTCGTACCACTCGACGGTCGTTCCGACGACGGTCGCGAACACGACGCGTCGGCGATCGGCGGCGCTCGCGATGGTGCCGGTCGGCGTGAAGCCGGGCTGATCAGTCATTGATTCTCCTTGGGTGACGACGTTGTCTCGGATGCGATGCAAGAGGATGCTTGTCACCCGATACCGAGATGATATACGATTTCAAATACATCGCACAAGAGCGATGCTCTCGACGCAAGGAGGCGCCCACTGTGACGGACCCGATCGATCGCCCAGGAAAGATCATCGCAATCCACCTCAGCTACGCTTCCCGCGCTGATCAGCGCGGAAGGCGCCCCGCGCATCCCTCCTACTTCTTTAAGGTCGCAAGCTCCGTCGCAGCATCCGGCGGCACCGTCGAGCGTCCGGCAGGCACCGAGCTTCTCGCCTTCGAAGGTGAGATCGCACTGATCATCGGCGCACCCGCGCGGCACGTCAGTATTGAGGATGCCTGGTCACACGTCGCATCCGTCACTGCCGCGAACGACCTCGGAATCTACGATCTGCGCGCGAACGATAAGGGCTCGAACGTCCGATCTAAGGGCGGCGATGGTTACACGCCGCTCGGGCCCAACCTGATCGATGCACGTAAGATCGATCCCCGCGACATCCGGGTGCGCACCTGGGTCAACGGTGAGATTCGCCAGAATGACAACTCGTCCGGGCTCGTTTTTCCGCTCGCGCAATTCGTCGCCGACCTCTCACAGCACTTCACCCTCGAGACCGGCGATGTCATTCTCACCGGCACTCCGGCTGGGTCATCGGTGATCGTGCCGGGTGACGTCGTCGAGGTCGAAGTTGATGCCCCGAATGCATCAGGCGCGCCGACTTCAGGGCGGCTGATCACCACAGTTACACAGGGCTCAATGGCGTTCGATGACACGTTGGGGTCGATGCCGACCGTCGACGACACACAGCGTACCGAGGCCTGGGGCTCGCCAGAAGAGGCGGGCCTCGAAGCGGCCTCTCCCCTCCTATCCCCCGCTCTGCGCGCCAAGCTCGAAGCGGCGCCCACCGCAGGGCTCTCGGCGCAACTGCGTAAGCGAGGACATCACTCCTGCTTCATCGACGGTGTTACCGCCAATATCTCCGGAGCAAAGATCATCGGCACTGCGCGCACGCTGCGCTTCATTCCCGCTCGTGAGGACCTCTTCCAAAGCCACGGTGGTGGTTACAACGCACAGAAGCGACTGTTCGACTCTGTCGGTGAGGGCGAGATCATCGTGATCGAGGCCCGTGGGGATGCTACGACCGGCACCCTCGGCGACATTCTCGCACTGCGGGCGAAGGCACTCGGCGCGGCCGGTGTTGTCACCGACGGCGGCGTCCGCGACTTCGATGAGGTCTCGCGCATCGGGCTTCCGGTGTTCTCGCAGGGCGCGCACCCGTCAGTGCTCGGTCGCAAGCATGTCCCTTGGGACGTCGACGTCACGATTGCCTGCGGAGGGGCGGCAGTCCAGCCCGGCGACGTTATCGTCGGCGACGGCGACGGCGTCATTGTCATCCCGCCGTCGCTGGTCGAAGAAGTCGTCGACGCCACGCTCGCCCAGGAAGACGAAGACACCTGGATCGCCTCACAGGTTGAGGCGGGGCATGCTGTCAATGGGCTCTTCCCGATGAACGCAGAATGGCGTGCGAAATACGAAGCGAGCCGCGCATGACGAAGGCTCTCAGCAAATCACAGCGCGCCTATCACTGGATTAAGGAGCGCATTTCCGGCCAGTCCTACACACCGGGATACCGGCTCGTGCTCGGCAGCATCGCGGGCGAGCTCGATATGAGCGTCGTGCCCGTGCGTGAGGCGATCCGCCAGCTTGAGGCCGAAGGGCTCGTACACTTCGAGCACAATGTCGGCGCCCGCGTAGCGATGGTCGATGACACCCAGTATCGGCACAGCATGGAGGCCCTCAGCATCCTCGAAGGCAGCGCCACTGCAATGTCAGCGCCTCATCTCACGGTCGATGATCTGAAACTTGCCCGCGCTATCAACACGCAGATGATCGAGACGCTCGAGCACTTCAACCCTTCCGCGTTTACACAACTCAACCAGCAGTTCCACGCCGCTCTCATCGCGCCTTGTCCGAATCCGCGGCTGCAAGAGCTCGTGACCCTTGAGATGCAACGGTTGAATCGCCTCCGCGATTCAACGTTCAGCTTCGTCCCGGGCCGCGCGCACGAGTCCGTCCGCGAGCACGAGCAGATCGTTGCTCTGATTGAAAGCAGCGCGCCGATCATCGATATCGAACGCGCAGCCCGACTCCATCACGCATCCACTCTCGACGCATACCTGACCAAAAAGTACCCCGACGACGCCGTCGGCGCGCTCGTTCACTGATATCGGAGAAACCATGACTGATTCACGTATCCCCGCAGATCTGCCGGCACGAATCCAGCACTATATCGACGGCGAGTTCGTCGACTCCATCGACGGCGACACCTTCGACGTGCTCGACCCGGTGACGAATGAGACCTACATTCAGGCGGCATCCGGCAAGGTCGCCGATATTGATCTCGCCGTCGCTGCGGCCAAGCGCGCGTTCGAAGAAGGGCCGTGGCCACGGATGCTCCCGCGCGAGCGCTCGCGTGTGCTGCACAAGGTCGCTGACCTCGTCGAGTCTCGTGATCAGCGTCTCGCTGAGCTGGAGAGCTTCGACTCCGGTCTGCCGATCACGCAGGCGCTCGGCCAGGCCCGGCGCGCTGCCGAGAACTTCCGTTTCTTCGCCGATCTGATCGTCGCGCAGGCCGATGACACTTACAAAGTGCCCGGGCGTCAGATCAACTATGTCAACCGCAAGCCCATCGGGGTTGCCGGTCTCATCACGCCGTGGAACACCCCCTTCATGCTCGAATCGTGGAAGCTTGGCCCCGCCCTCGCAACGGGAAACACTGTTGTGCTGAAGCCCGCTGAATTCACTCCGCTTTCAGCATCGCTGTGGGCCGGAATCTTCGAAGAGGCGGGCCTGCCCAAGGGCGTCTTCAACCTCGTCAACGGATTCGGCGAAGAGGGGTTCGCTGGCGATTCGCTGGTGAAGCACCCTGATGTGCCGCTGATCTCTTTCACCGGCGAGAGCTCAACCGGAAAACTGATCTTCGCTAATGCCGCACCATTCCTCAAGGGCCTGTCGATGGAACTCGGCGGCAAATCCCCCGCGGTCGTATTCGAAGACGCCGACCTCGATACGGCGATCGACGCGACGATCTTCGGTGTTTTCTCGCTGAACGGCGAGCGCTGCACCGCGGGTAGCCGCATTCTCGTCCAGCGCAGCATTTACGACGAGTTCGTCGAGCGCTATGCGGCCCAGGCGAAGCGCGTGAAGGTCGGTCTGCCGAACGACCCGGCCACCGAAGTGGGAGCGCTCGTTCACCCCGAGCACTATGACAAGGTCATGAGCTACGTCGAGATCGGTAAGAGCGAGGCACGTCTGGTCGCTGGCGGCGGGCGCCCTGATGGCTTCACGACCGGCAACTACGTCGCACCGACCGTGTTCGCTGATGTCTCCCCCGATGCCCGCATCTTCCAGGAGGAGATCTTCGGTCCCGTCGTCGCGATCACACCATTCGATACCGACGAAGAAGCCCTCGCCCTAGCGAACAACACCAAGTACGGTTTAGCTGCCTACATCTGGACGAACGACCTCAAACGCGCGCACAACTTCTCGCAGTCCGTCGAGGCAGGCATGGTGTGGCTGAACAGCAACAACGTGCGAGACCTGCGCACTCCATTCGGCGGTGTCAAAGCCTCCGGACTTGGCCACGAGGGCGGCTACCGCTCGATCGACTTCTACACCGACCAGCAGGCCGTGCACATCAACCTCGGCGAGGTCCACAACCCCGTTTTCGGTAAGCAGTAAGGACGCTGACATGACCAATCGTGAAGATATGACCCTCACCTCGTCTGGCTACTACGTGAGCCAGGAGGCACCGATCCGCTCGGATAACGCCGTCGCTACACCGGCCGCGACGCCGCCCGACATTCTCCGTTGCGCATATATGGAACTCGTGGTCACTGACCTCGCGGCATCCCGCCAGTTCTACGTCGACATTCTCGGCCTGTACGTCACCGCCGAAGATGACGACGCAATCTACCTCCGCTCGACCGAAGAGTTCATTCACCACAACCTCGTGCTGCGCAAGGGGCCAATCGCGGCCGTTGCTGCGTTCAGCTATCGCGTGCGCTCGGCAGCGGACCTCGACCGCGCCGTCGAGTTCTACACCGAGCTCGGATGCCGGGTCGAGCGCCGCCCGGACGGTTTCGTCATGGGGATCGGCGACTCGGTGCGCGTGGAGGATCCGCTCGGTTTCCCGTACGAGTTCTTCTTCGAGACGACGCATGTCGAGCGTCTCTCCTGGCGCTATGACCTGCATACTCCCGGCGAGCTCGTGCGCCTAGATCACTTCAACCAGGTCACCCCTGATGTGCCGCGCGCGGTGCGCCACTATCAAGACCTGGGATTCCGCGTGACGGAAGATATTCAGGACGAAGACGGAACGGTCTATGCCGCATGGATGCGGCGCAAACCAACCGTCCACGACACGGCGGCGACCGGCGGCGACGGACCGCGCATGCACCACGTCGCCTTCGCCACGCACGAGAAGCACAACATCCTCGCGATCTGCGACAAGCTCGGTGCCCTGCGCCGCTCCGATGCGATCGAGCGCGGTCCCGGCCGCCACGGTGTGAGTAACGCGTTCTACCTCTACCTGCGCGATCCCGACGGCCACCGCGTCGAGATCTACACGCAGGACTATTACACCGGCGACCCCGACAACCCGGTCATCACCTGGGATGTACACGACAACCAGCGCCGCGACTGGTGGGGAACCCCGGTTGTTCCGAGCTGGTACACCGAGGCATCCCTCGTGCTCGACCTCGACGGCAAGCCGCAGCCGGTCATCGCCCGCACCGACTCGAGCGAGATGGCTGTCACCATCGGCGCCGACGGCTTCTCGTACACCCGCAAGGACGAGGGCGAGGACTCCATGCCCGAGTACAAGCAGGGCGAGTACAAGCTGGGACACCAGTTGTGACGCTTGCCACCGAGGAAATCGAGGCGATCGCGCAGGAGCTGGCGGACGCGGGGCACGCCAAGAGCGTGGTCCGGCGGATCACCGCGCGGTATCCGGATGCCACGATCGAAGACTCCTATGCCATTCAGGGCATATGGCGGGACAAGAATGTTGCCGCTGGCAGAAAGCTTGTCGGACGCAAGATCGGGCTGACGTCCAAGGCGATGCAGCAGGCGACGGGAATCACTGAGCCCGACTACGGCGTGATGTTCGACGACACCGTGTACTCCTCAGGCGCAGAGATTCCCTTCGACGACTTTTCGAATGTGCGCATCGAGGTCGAACTCGCCTTCGTGCTGAAAGCACCGCTCGAGGGCCCGGACTGCACTCTCGACGATGCTCTCGCCGCGATCGATTATGCCGTGCCCGCACTCGAGGTGCTCAACTCACATATTGAACTCGAGGGCCGCACGATCGTCGATACGATCAGCGATAACGCTGCATACGGTGCGATGGTGTTGGGCGACGTGCACAAGCGTCCTGATGAGATTGATCTGCGTTGGGTGCCCGGCGTACTTTCACGTAACGGTGAGATAGAAGAGACCGGTGTCGCCCAGGGCGTGCTCGGCCACCCCGCCACCGGCGTCGCATGGCTGGCAAACAAGTTCCACCAGCATGGTGCGCGGTTGGAGGCTGGTGAGATTATTCTTGCGGGCTCCTTCACTCGCCCGATGTGGGTGCACAAGGGCGACGAGGTACGGTGCGACTACGGAGAGATGGGAATCATCACATGTCGTTTCGTCTAGAGCCTGCACCGTCGTTTCGCGATCGGTTAGCCGCCGCGTCGCCGAGCTCCGGGGAGGGGCGAGCCTTGGTCGGCGCATGGATCTGCTCCGGCAGTTCGATCGCCGCAGAAATTGTCGCTGGCTCCGGCCTGGATTGGACGTTGATCGACGGCGAGCATAGCCCGATCGGGCTGGAGTCGACGCTCGCTCTCCTGCAGGCCGTCGCACCGTACCCAATCACTCCGGTGCTGCGAGTTCCTTCGAACGATGCCGTGCTAATTAAACAGTTCCTAGACCTCGGCGCCCAGAACCTGCTGGTGCCGATGGTGAACACTGAGGCGGATGCCGCGGCCGCCGTTGCTGCGACCCGCTACCCTCCTCTCGGCATCCGTGGTGTCGGTAGCGCGCTCTCGCGCGCTGCGCAGTTCAACCGCATCGAGAATTATCTGCAGCGTGCCCACGAGATCACCTCGCTCTACGTGCAGATCGAGACGGATGCTGCTGTGCACAATGCCCATGCCATCGCCGCCGTCGACGGCGTCGATGGAGTGTTCATCGGTCCGAGCGACCTCGCCGCTTCGATGGGATTACTCGGTCAGCAGCAGCATCCCGATGTCATCGCCGCTGTCGAACGGACGATCGCCGCTGTTCGCGATGTCGGCAAGCCCGTAGGTGTGAACGCATTCGACCCTGACACGGCCCGCCGCTACCTGGCGGCCGGAGCATCCTTCGTACTCGTGGCCGCCGATGTATCAATCCTTGCCCGCGCGACGGAGAAACTCGCAGCCGAGTGGATCCCCGCCGCTGACGACACCCAGCGCGCGAGTTACTAACCGTGTGCAGCAGCCGGCTACAAGCTGACGATAAACAGCACCGCGGCCATCACAACACCCGATCCGAGCATCGTGATGAAGGTGTAGCCGAGGATGTCGCGCATCTTCAGTCCCGCGATCGCCAGTACCGGCAGCGCCCAGAACGGCTGAATCATGTTGGTCCATTGATCGCCATAGGCCACGGCCATGACCGCAACCGAGGGGTCAACGCCCAACTGGTTCGCGGCATCCAGCATGATCGGTCCCTGCACGGCAAACTGTCCGCCGCCTGACGGCACGAAGAAGTTCACAATGCCTGCGGAGATCAGCGCTAGCACACCGAATGTCATCGGCGTCGCGATCGACACGAAGGCGTCCGAGAACAGCTGGATGAGCCCCGAGCTCGCCATGATGCCGAGAATGCCGGCGTACAGCGGAAACTGCAGCAGAATCTCACCGACGTTAGATGCTGCCTTCTTCGTGAGATGGATGAGCTCGAACGGATTACGCACCAGCAGCAGGATCAACGCCAGGAACGACCAGTTCACGATGTCCAGGGTGAGCGTTCCCCCGCCAATAAAATGCACGATCAGATAGGCGACAAGTCCCAGCCCGACAATCAGCGTCAGAACGCGCGAGGCGTCAATACGATCGGCCGGCGTGACGATCTCGTCGTCGTATTGGTCGGTCTCTTCTGAGCCGACGTGCTCCGGCAGTTCATAGATCGGGTCGTTGCCTTTAGGTCGTACGAAGTACATCAGGGCGCCCACAACGACGATGACGGCGAGAGCCGCGAGCATGTTCCACGTGGAGAACGTTGTCTCGGTGATCGGCAGCACTTCGCCGCCTAGGCTCGGGGCGAGGAATGAGTCCGGCGTCGCTGCCGTCAGCGGACCAGATCCGGAGTAACCCATGTGCCAAACGACGAAGCCGGAGTAGCCTGAGGCCACCAGCAGAGGGAAGTGCACCTTCAGTCCGCGCTTGCGTGCTTCTACGGCAATCTCTCGCGCCAGTAGGGTGCCGACGATGAGCCCGAGACCCCAGGTGATCAGGCTCGCAACAGCAGCGATCACGAAGACGAATACATAGGCAAAGCCCGCATTACTCGGAACACGGGCAAGCCAACGCAGCAGCTTCTGTACCGGTCGCGTGTTGGCCAGCATGTAACCCAGGAGCAGGATCAGACACATCTGCGTCATGAACGCCAGCAGTCCCGACAGACCGTCTCCCCAGCCCTTCACGACATCTACTGGGCTGGTCTGGGTAAGTGTCATCGCCAAGATCGCGACGATGAGCGTTAGGACGATCGCGAAAGTCAGCGCAGACGGGATCCATCGTTCCAGGAAACGGTTGATGGGGCGCATGACTCCGCGTTTCTGGCGCGTTTTCTGTGTCGGGGACACGGGGGAACTCCTTCGTTCAAAAGCTCAATCGACGATCACTGTAGCAACGGTTTGCCCCTCACGAGCGCTGCGCCCCCTTGAACCCGCTTGGAGAGCGCAAATGGCCGCATCCGGATCGGAACTGCGGCCATTTGCGCTACGTAAAACTCACCCCTTGGCGGCGACCCGCGCGGCACTCGTGCCGGCGATGCGACCCAGTCCAATCGCAGTGAGGAGGCCGTTTCCTGACGAGTATCCGTCAGCGCCGTCCTTGCCAGAGACACCAGCAGCGACACCACCACCGGCGAATAGACCAGGAACCGTCGTGCCATCAGCGCGGGCTACCGCGGCTGTGTCCGTCACCATGACCCCACCCTGGGTGTGAAAGAGCGCGGGAATCGAACGCACCACGAAGTAGGGCTTCTGAAGCGCGCCGAAACCGAAGTCAGTGCGCGCGAACTCGTCAGATGCCTGGCCTTGAGCAGCCTGGGCGAACGCGCCTAGCGTTGCGGCAACGGTTGTCTCGTCAGCGCCGATGATTGCCGCGACTGCGGCTTCATCCGCTGCCTCGACGACGCCGCCGATCCCGACCAGATCAGCGAATTCTTCTTCGTTGCCTTTGACGTAGTCACGAATGCGCTGATCCAGAACGACCCACGATTCCTCGGTCACCGCAGAGACGACCGGAGCGAACGCCGAGTATCCGACGGTTTCATCGCCCATGCGCTTGCCCTGCGGGCTGAGCAGGCACGCACCCATTTCGACTGTCGTCCAGGAGACGATCGAGCCGTGCGGGTATGCCACTGCCGCGTAGCCCTGGTAGGCGCCCATATTGGCCAAGGGCGAGCCGAGCTCATCCGCCCAGGCAACGGCTTCTCCGGTTGATCCATGAGCGCCAAAGTACTGCGCCTCAGCGATCTCCGGAATCCACTTGCTCAGCATCTCGCGGTTGCCGCCAAAGCCGTTAGCGGCAAGCACCACGGCGCCGGCGCGCAGTTCGTACTCTTCGATGCGCTCGCCCGCGACGCGGACACCCACCACTTCACCGTCTTCGACGATCAGGCCGGCAACCGGGTTTCCGGTGATCACCTCGACGCCCAGACGCTCCGCGGCAGCGACGAGATCTTTCACCAGGAACTCGCCCTTGCGCGCCGCGGGGGCGTGCAGGCGGGTGATGCTGTGACCGACATGCTTGTAGTCCGTGATCAATTGCAGGTCGACCGCGTGATCGTCCACAAGCCACTCAACAAGCGCCGCAGACTGACGCGCGAGCAGAGCGACAGTGTCCTCTGCGTCATGCGGACCGCTCTTGCGCAGCAGATCGGCGGTCATTGTCTCCGGCGAATCATCGACGCCCGCATCCTTCTGGAAGCGCGAGCCTGCGGCAGGCACCGATCCGGTGCTCAGCCAGGTGTTGCCGCCTGCGCGATCCTCTTTCTCGAGCAGCGCTACAGAAGCGCCCGCCTCTGCGGCGGCGATGGCTGCAGTCAGCCCGCATCCGCCTGCACCGACAATAATGACGTCAACGTCGCGTTCCATCATCGCGTGCCTCCGATGCTGTCCAGCGAGCGGATAATCTCGTCTGTTGTGTTCACGTCGGCGTACTTTTGATCCATGTCGAAGAGGTTGACGTCGTGGACGACCTGACTGCGGTCATAGACAGCGTCACTCGGCACGTTCACGCGATAGTTGTATGAGAAGGCATCGGCCACCGTGGAACGCACACATCCCGAGGTCGAACACCCCGTGACAACGAGAGAGTCCGCACCGGTCTGGATCAGGTAAGACGCCAAGGGCGTTCCAAAGAACGCGCTGGGATGCTTCTTGGGAAGCAGCACGTCGCCCTCTTCAGGCGCGATCTCTTCGACGAAGTCGTATCCGCGGCTGGCGATGTTCATGATGGCCGGAACCTTGGCGCCGAGAGCACCCTGGTCAAAGCCTTTCTTAGGTGCGACGTGGGGATACAGCACGGGCCAGTCGTTGCGGCGAAACACCGTGAGCAACTTGGCGATGTTATCGACAGCATCCCATGCGGTCTCCCCCACGCTCGTGGGGAACTCCTCAATAGCTTTGTCGAATGGCATCGGCGTTGTGCCGGTCGTGCGGTACTGCACGTCGATGATCAGTAGCGCAGGCCTCGTGCCCATCCCGACGGGGCGGCCGAAACCAGCAGCGTCATAACGACCCATCGTCTGGGCGTCGATAAATTCAGAACTGAAGCGTGACATGCGCTTACCCTCCTAGCGCGGCCGCGCCGCTGTGTGCGCGGTGAATGAACTCCCCCGCGCGGTGGTCTGTCAGATTTCCATCCCTGAGGGCAAACTGACCGCGAACGATCGTGTGCACGACCGAAAGCGGCAGCGTCGTGTTCCCCCAGGGGGTGTACTCCGCAGCGGAGTACTGCGTCTCCGCAGTGATCGTCGACGGAAGATCCAGGTCGATGACAACCAGGTCAGCGTCCGAGCCGACCGCGATCGTTCCCTTGCGCGGATACATGCCGAAGAGCTTTGCCGCGCGGGTGCTGACGGCCTCAACAATCTTGTCGAGCGCGATTCCACGACGCAGCCCTTCCGCCAGCGTCAGCGGAAGAACGCCTCCAGACCCGGGGAAGCCCGCCGATGCACTCCAGATGTCTTTCTCTTTGTTCGTGCGGTGACGCGCGTTGTGGTCAGAGCCAACCGAGTCAATTGCCCCTGATTCGAACGTTTCCCACAGGTACTCCACGTCTTCGCGAGAGCGGATCGGCGGGTTCACCTTCGCGTAAGAGCCCGCCTCAGACGACGTATCGAGCGTCAGATACTGCGTGCAGGTCTCGATGAAGATGTTCGGATATGAACTCTGCTGGCGACTGATGGCTTCCACCGCTTCGCGGCTGCTGGTGTGCACGCAATAGACCGAAGCCCCTGTCACACTCGCCAGATAAGCAACTCGCTGCGCCGCTTCCGCTTCAACGAATGGCGGGCGGGCAGCGTTCCACGCAGCCAGTGGAGACAGCGTCTCGTCTCGATCGCTGTCGCGGAACATCCGCACGAGTTCGATGTTCTCCGGATGCGGATTGATCATCGCGCCATGTTCTGCGCTCTTGCGCAAGATGTCGTACATGAATGAATCGTCGTTGCCAGGCATCCCGAGGTATTTGCCCTCATCGCCACGGAAGTTCATGAAGAACTTGAACGAGGAGACGCCCAGATCCATGTAGTCCTTGAACTCGTCAAGGTGTCCGGGCGTGCCCAGGACGAAGTGGAAGCCGAAATCGGTATGAGAGTTGGAACTCATCGCTGCGCGCGCCGATTCCAGCTCACCGACATAGGACTCTGAGCTCATCAGATAGACAAGCATGGTCGTGATGCCGCCCGCTGCTGCCGATGCCGTCTCGCGTTCCGCATCATCGGGATCGCGCGGCACGCGGATGTCTTTACCCAGGTGCACGTGAGGATCGATCGCACCGGGAAGCACCAGCTTGCCCGTGACGTCGAGGACCTCGGAAGCATCTGCCGCTTGCGCCCGGTCGATGATGGCGGCAATGCGACCATCTTTGATAAGGAGGTCTACCTCTGACTGGCCGATTCCTTCGAGAAAAACGTCACCACCCGAGATTCTGAGGTCATAGGAGTTGCTCACTTTTCATCCTTCTTCTGATGTGCGTGCGTTGTCTTGGTCGGAAAGCCCCAAAACGCTCAAGCTGTTACTCATCGAGTCCGCAAGGTGCGCGGAAAGCATGTCGACGCTGGCGTCGATGTCTCTCTCACGAACCTTGTCGAGGATCTCCACATGCGAGGCCACCGCGTGTTCCTTACGAATCTCCGTCCGCTTCGTCGGGCGCAGCGCGAGAAACAGCTTGTGGTTCGCGTCCGACAGCTGAGCTCTGATGGCCTGATTGCCGCTCAAGGCGACGAGCTGCTGATGAAAATCAAGCTCCGACGCATACGGCTCACTCGCCGTCGCGTTGGCCTCGTGACGACGAATGCGGTCGCTTTCTTCCGCGAGCCGTGCCGCGAGGTCATCGAGGTCCTGGTTACTGGCGCGTTCCACCACCAACCGCAGCGCATACAACTCCAGCGCGCTACGCAACTCATAGAGATCTACGATCTCCTGTGGAGTATAGGCCTTGACGAACGCGCCGCGGTGGGTCTCCATCGTCAGATACCCCTGTCCCGACAGCCTCTTGATCGCCTCGCGTAGCGGACCACGACTGATGCCAATCGAATCGGCAATCGTGACCTCGTTGAGGCGCTCGCCCGGGCTGAGGGTGCCGTCCAGAATCATCTGGCGCAGCACCTCCTCAGCCTGCGACGGAATGGACGGTCGGGTGATCACTGCGGATCGATCAATGGTCATGGTTACGCGACATCCTGTAGGTCGATCCCCCGCGTTTCTTTGAGGTACAGCGCGGCGATGAGTGTGATGATTCCTGTCGCAGCAAGGAAGATTGCCGGGGCAAGGGTGTTGCCCGTGGCACTGACAAGCCAAGTTGCGATGTAGGGCGACGTACCACCGGCCAGCGCCGCTCCCACGCTGAATCCGAACGCAATACCTGTGTAGCGCACGGGCGTGGGGAACATCTCGGCGTAGGTCGAAAGCGCGACTCCCATCAGCGCCGAGTCTACGAGGCCGAGGATCACGTGGCTGATGATCGCGACCGGACCGCCGATTTCCAGCAGCATGAACGTGGGTACGGCGAGGACGATGCCGGCGACCGAGGCCCAGATGAATACCGGCTTGCGTCCGACCTTGTCGGAGAGGTGACCGAAGTAGGGCATGAGGATGACGGACACGATGAGCGTGATTGTCGTCGACAGGTAGGCAAAGTCCGCATCAAATCCCAGCACTGTCTGCATGTGGATGCTGACGTAGACGTAACCGATGTAATACGCCGAGAACAGCAACACGGACAGCGCGACGACCTGGAGCAACTTGATCGGGTACTGGGTGAAAAGCACGCGGACGGGCTGCTGCTTCTTCTTCATCTCTGCGGCGGCCGCACGTGCTTCTTCGAACTCTTCCGACTCTTCCAGGCCGTTGCGGATCCACAGACCGAACAGTCCGAGTGGGATGGCGATCAGGAACGGAATCCGCCAGCCCCAGTCGTGCATGGCCTGGTCGCCGAGGCTGACGTTGAGAATCAGAACTGCGAGGGATGCAAGGAGCGAGCCGCCCAGCGCACCCATCTGGGTGGTGGAGGTGAAGAGGCCGCGGCGCTGGTTGGGGGACTTCTCTGCCACGAACGATGCAGCACCACCCAACTCACCGCCGGCAGCGAGGCCTTGCACACACCGCGCGAGCACGAGGAGCGCGGTCGCGCCGATCCCGATTGCCGCGTAGGACGGAAGAACTCCGATCAAACCACTGGCGATAGCCATGAGAATCACGGTCGCGGCGAGCGCATTCTTGCGCCCGAAACGGTCACCGTAGTGCCCGAAGATCAGTGCGCCCACCGGCCGCAGCACGAATGCAACGGCGAAGGTGGCAAGCGTAGACAACAACGCTACGACGGAGTCGCCGCTGGCAAAGAAGTGCACAGCCAGAATCGTTGCGACGTAGCCATAGACGCCGAAATCGAAGTACTCGATAACAGAGCCCACTGCCCCGGCCGCGATGACGCGGGGGGAGATTTTTTCGGGCGTAGGGGATGTTCGCTGTGTGTCAGCAGCCATTGCTGGGCCTCTCTTCATCATTGAGTCCTGAGGAATCTTTGCCAGTTTGCCGCACGAACTGAAAACTGTCAACAGTTGAGAGTTTGCAGTTGAGAACCGAGCCCGAGCACGCCCGTAGGGTGAAGGCATGTCCATCGTGCTGGTTGTTCACCACTCCCCGACGCCACGAGTCGCCGAAATCGCCGCGGCCGTCCTGCGCGGCGCGCGCACGGCGGAAAGCGAGGGCGTAGAGATCATCGAGCGCGGGGCACTGGATGCGAGCACCTCAGACCTCCTTGATGCGGCTGCCGTCATCTTCGGGACGACGGCGAACTTCGGATACCTCTCCGGAGCGCTCAAGCATTTCTTCGACACAACCTTCAATGAGTCCCACGCTCAGACCAAAGGGCGCCCATTCTCGTATTGGATTCATGGCAGCCACGACACCACCGGAGCCGAACGTGCCATGCAGTCAATTACGACCGGCTATGGGTTTCGCCTCGCCGCCGATCCTGTTGTATTCACGGGCGATGTTGACGCCGACCGCCTGCAACAGGCTGAGGAGATGGGCGCGAGTATCGCCTGGATGCTGACGATCTGAGCGTTTGCGGCCAGCGGGTGATATCAGCTGAGCGGGTCGGCCAGCAACCGCGTGAAGGCGGCTTCGGCCGCCCCGATCAAAAGACGGTCTTGGCCTAGCGCTGCCGAGACGATCTGGAGATCCTCGGCTGTGACGGCGAGAGAGCGCGCACGCACGTCAGCGTCAAAGACCTCGGGGTCACGATCACGCAGGATTCCCAGGAATCCGCCCAGCACAATCATGGACGGATTCAACACATTTGCCGCGTTTCCGATCGTTGCGGCGAGCACGTGACGCTGACGGATGACCTCTTCATCGGCAGTGATGCCGCCATCAGAAAGAGCCGCGGCGAGCGCTGCATCATCTCCACCAACCAGTTTCGCAACAGCGAGCAACCGCGCGCGACTGACCTCATCTTCCAGGACGCCGTTGTGAGTGCGGCGATGCGACTCATCGGTAATCCCCGGCCTGGTCTGTCCCCATTCACCGGCATAACCACCCGCGCCGCGAATGAGCGTGCCATCCAAGATCACCCCACCGCCGATACCGCTGGCACCGCCGTTGAGGTAAACAACGTCGGCATGCACGCGTGCCGCACCGAACAGATGCTCAGCGCGTGCGCCGAGGGATGCATCGTTGTCGACGGTCACCGAGAGTCCCAGAGCGGAAGTGAGCGGTGTTACAAGATCTTCGTCATGCCACCGCAGATGCGGTGCAAGTCGCACGAGTCCGTCCGCGGCGCGCACCAATCCTGGCACAGCAACTCCGAGGCCAATAAGACGGCAGTCGGCGAGTTCTTCCTGTTTCCACTTCGTCACCGTGGCGATGACGGTGGCGATGGCATCCGCAACGCTCGGTAAGGATTCGAGCTCAACCCTGCGGCGTGCGCGTAGCCCTCCTCCGAGGCTGACTGCGCCGATCTCGATTGCATCGACCTCGGGGTTGACACCGATCGCAACGACGTCAGTACGGGGTGTGACAACGGGGCTGGGGCGTCCGACGCGCTTGGTGGGATCGGGGTCTTGCTCCGTCACGAGCCCGCGCTCAACGAGCGCCGTGACCAGGTCTGCGACGGTAGATCGATTCAGTCCTGTCTCCGCCGTGATCAAGGAACGAGATCGCGACCCTTCATGGTGGACGAGTCGCAGAACCTCGCCGAGATTCGTGCGGCGCACCGCTTCGACGGCGGTCGCGCGTTCCTTCATCAATGGCTCATTCCTGTCCTGGTGCTCTGCGGGTGACCTCAGAGTATCGGCACTGCTACAACATCGACGTTGGCTCGTACCCGAAGTCGTGGATCCGCACGCTTCCGCGTGGCTGTCGCCCATGGCTAGTCGCGAATACACCGAACCAAAGCCCCAGAAAACCTCCGGTCGATGCCGCATCGAGTTCTCGTCCGTTGATGGTGGCGAGGCACTCCTCACCACACACAAGCTCATACGCATAACCGCGTGCGCGCACTGTCAAACGCACGGATTCCGCCATTGGAAGGTCTCGCGCGGCCTCTAGATTTTCCTGGTCGCCACGTCGGTGCACTGCTCGAACGAGTAGCCCGTCTGCGTTCCTGGTCACCTGCAGGGCCGCGTGGTCCCGCTCAGACTGCCGTACGACGAGTCCCGTCGTCTCTCCTTCGGCGAGCGCCGACATGTCGAGAACGCCCGTCACGTCGACATCGGCGTGCTGCTGCCGGACCCCGAGAAAGGCAACGGTGCCAGCATCCGCCAGTGATTCGGCCCGAACCGCGAGCTGCCAGGTGCCGTCAGACTGCGCCACCGCGATTTCTTCTGGCAGTTCGCGCAACGATGTCCAACGCAGATCATCTGACGCAACGCTGCCCGAGCGCCGATCGTCTGGTTGCCACGTGCCCGCGGCCACATCATCACCGGCCCACGGCACCTCAATGCTCTCCGGCAGGACGCCATACCCGGGCGCAAACACGGGCCAGCCTTCCTCCCAAGCCACGGGACACAGAAATGTCTCGCGGCCGAGCGGATAGTGAGAGCCGTCTTCCGCGCGCATCGCGAGCATGACCGCATACCAGGACCCATCCTGGGCTTCAACAATGTCAGCGTGCCCCGCGCCGATCACGCGCACGCCACGGCCCAAGTGCCGGTGGGAGAACACTGGATTGGCACGGTTTCCTTCATAAGGGCCAGTCACGTCGTCTGCTCTTGCCACGCTCACCGCGTGATGAAACTCTGTGCCACCCTCGGCAGCGATCAGATACCAGCGGCCATCGATCCGGTACAGATGCGGCGCTTCGGCCCAGACAGCGCCGTTGACCGCACCACGCCAGATCACATGTTCCGCCCCCACGAGCGCCTGTTCGGTGCCGGAGTACTCGCGAACCCAGATTTCGGTTTGGTGGTGCCACTGGGGTTCGCGCGCTAACCGGGTGCCGTGCATCCAGATACGGCCGTCTTCGCCGAACGCGACCGAGGGGTCGATTCCGTCGACATCCAGCCAGATCGGATCACTCCACGGACCCGCAGGATCCGCTGCCGTGATGAGGAAGTTGCCGCCGCGCGTCGCATCCGTCGGGTCAACCAGCGTGCAGACGATCCAGAACCGTTCGCCATCGTGTCGGATCGTGGGCGCGTACAGCCCGCCCGATGAGCGGATGCCTGCAAAGTCCAACATGTCAGCGCGATCAACTGCATGACCGACCGTTTCCCAGTGCACCAGGTCGCGGGAGTGCAGGACTGGCAGCCCCGGGAGGTACTCGAAGGTCGATGTGACAAGGTAATAATCATCTCCGACTCGGCAGACCGACGGATCGGGGTAACAGCCGGGCAGAAGGGGGTTGGATACGGTGGTCATACCCCCGAGACCTCGACCATCCGCGGGTCAGAACCCGTCACCCGGTGCGTTGCGCCCGTGATCGTGAGCGTCTGTGCGTGCGTGGCAATCCCGGGCATCTCGTGACGGCGACGTCCGCGCACATTTGAGATGACACCGCCCGTCGCGTCGCCGAGTTCGTGAGTAGGGGCTGCTGCTGCTGCGTGTGAGGCAATCCAGACGTCGATGTCGCCCGGCTCTACGACGCGGACACCGGATCGGTCAGTGAACGCCAGTCGGGTCGTGGGAACATCAAAGCTCACACGTTTGGCCTGTCCGGCTTCGAGCGCGACACGGGCGTAGCCGAGCAGTTGAGCGGTCGGCCGTGTCACGGAACCGACAAGATCGCGTCCATACAGTTGCACCACATCTGTGCCGTCGCGTCCGCCGGTGTTGGTCACAGTGATAGCTACCGTAAATCGTCCGTCTGAGGGAACCTCGGCGTCGACGGCGAGGTCGTCGTAGGCAAAAGCGGTGTACGACAGGCCGAAACCAAACGGTCGCACGGGCGTCGGATCAGTGGAGGTCACGTCGGAGGCACCACCAAGGATCGGATGCAGGTAGCTATAAGGCTGTGCGCCTGCCGAGCGCGGCAGACTGACCGGGAGCCGACCGGACGGCGATGCGGCGCCTGTCAGGAGCGCGGCAATCGCACGGCCGCCTTCTTCTCCCGGGAAGAAGGACTGCACCACGGCCGCGGGGAGTGCCGCAACCGCGTCGGCGTCAACATCCAGCGCCCACCCGATCGCGTAGGGCCGGCCGGTGAGCAGAACCATCACCACCGGGGTTCCGGTAGCGACCAGCCTTTCGACGAGCTGTCGCTGTACGCCGGGGAGCTCCAGTGATTCGGTGTCGTTGCCTTCCCCCACCGTGCCGCGACCGAATAGTCCGGCTTGGTCACCCACGACGACGATCGCGATGTCGGCACCAGAGGCTGCCTCCACCGCCTCATCGAATCCGGAACGGTCATCACCGTCCACCTCACACCCTCGCGCCACCACCATCTCTGCCCCAGGGACAGCTTCGACAAGCGCCTCTCGAACGGTAGGTATCTCAAAGCCGAGCTCATGATCGGGGTAGTGTGCGAGCACGTGGTTTGCAAATGAATAGCATCCTTGCAGCGCCTCGGCACGATCAGCGTTCGGCCCGATCAGTGCAATCCGCGATAGGTCAGAGCGAATCGGCAGCGCACCATCGTTAGAAAGCAGTACCATCGACTCCTCGGCGAGTTGGCGGGCAACAACACGGTGACGCGGACTATCCAGATCAATATGCTGAGGCGGCTCCGCCTCGAAGGCGTCCGGCGCCAGCAGCCCAAGCTCCTCCTTCTGCCGGAGGGCACGGATCACAGCGCGGTCGAGATAGGCCTCATCAAGCGCACCGGATCGCACACGCTCAATGAGCGGGGCGAGATAAGCATCCCCAGAGGGTAACTCGATGTCGATGCCTGCGGTCAGGGCCAGCTGTGCCGCCTCGCCACGGTCTGCCGCGACAGCGTGCATCGCCTCGAGGAACGCCACGGCGAAGTAGTCCGCAACGACCACGCCGTCGAATCCGAGCTCTCCACGGAGAAGCTCGGTCAGCAGCCGAGGGTCGGAAGCGACCGGTACGCCGTCGATTTCGCTATAGCTGTTCATCACGCTTTTCACCCCACCGTCACGAATCGCCATTTCAAACGGCGGCAAGAAAACGTCAGCGATCTCGCGCGGCCCAGCCGAGACGGGTGCGTGGTTACGCCCCGCATGTGAACCCGAATAACCGAGGAAGTGCTTCAATGTGGCGTGAACTCCGGCTGACTGCATCCCCTGCACGTAGGCCGTGCCGACAGTGCCAACGAGATAGGGATCCTCACCGATGCACTCATCGACTCGCCCCCACCGCGGGTCCCGGACGACGTCGAGCACGGGAGCGAGGCCCTGGTGAATGCCCAGATCGCGCATTGACTCTCCGATCAGCGCGCCCATCTCGGCCACAAGCTGCGGGTCAAACGAGGCTCCCCAGGCGAGCGGCGTGGGAAATGTCGCTGCCTTCCACGCGGCGAGGCCTGTGAGGCATTCCTCATGCACGAGCGCCGGGATGCCCAGGCGAGTTGCTTTCTTCAGTCGACGTTGCTCTTCCCACAGCCACGCGACTCTTGCCGCAGCATCCACGGGACGGGTGCCGTACACACGGGTGTAATGGCCGATGCCGTCCTTCGTAATTTCCGCGAGCGTGGCGCCGGCGTCAGCGTGACCCATCTCGTTCTGCAGGGGCGCAACGACATCGCCACCCTGATCGACCCAGTAGCCAACAAGTTGCGCGACTTTCTCCTCGAGCGTCATGCGCGCGAGCAGTTCACTCACGCGTGGTGAGGCCGCAGGAAATGCGGGAATGTCCGCGGTCATAGATGTCTCCATTGAAGATGTTGATTGCACGATTTCTCCCTCACCCCTTGACTGCGCCGGTGAGACCGCCAACGATGCGGCGTTCGAACATGCTGAAGAAGATGAGCGCAGGCAGCATCGACAGCGAGGTGTAGGCGAGCACGCGCGCGGTGTCGACGGAGTACTGCGAGGCGAAGTTCTGCACGCCCAGTGGGAGCGTGAACAGGCTCTGGTCGCTGAGAATGAACAGGGGCAGCATGTATCCGTTCCACGACCCGACAAACGCCAGGATGCCGACGGTGATGACTCCGGGAAGGCTCAGCGGAATCACCATCCGCCTGAAGAACCCGAGACGAGATGCACCGTCGATGGATGCCGCCTCCTCGAGCTCTTTAGGAATCGCTCGCAGAAACGGGACGAGGATGATGATCGTCGTGGGCAGGGCGAACGCGATCTGGGGCAGGATGATGCCTGCCAGGCTGTTCACCAGACCCAGATTGCGGATCAGCAGGTACAGCGGTGTGATCGCGACAGTGATGGGAAACATTAGCCCCGCAGCGAACAGCGCGTACATGATGCCGCTTCCGCCGAAGTCATACCGCGCGATCACGTAACTGGCCATGACGCCCAGCAATACTGCGCCCAGCGTCGTGCCGACAGCCGCGATGGTGGAGTTGAGCATCGCAGACCAAAACTCCGAGCTCACCAGGACGTCGCCGTAGTTGGCGAGCTGCCACGGAGCGGGCAGCCCGGACGGGTCCATCGTGATCTGGGCGTTGGTTCGGAATCCGCCGACAACGACGTACAGCACCGGGGTGATACAGATCGTGATCAGTACAATCGCGATCAGATAGACGCCGGGACTCCCCCAGCGCACTTTGGGCGTGCGCCGCTGCCCGTTCGACCGCTTCGGCTGCACCAGCAGCGAGGTACTCAGACCTTCGGTAGTCACTTGCGGTTCCTTCCGCTTGCACCGGTCACGGCTCCCGCGGTATCGCGTCGCAGCACAAAGCGCTGATACACGAGAGCGATGACCAGGGAGATGAGGAAGAGCATCACGGCAACCGCATTGCCGTAGCCGTAGCTGCCAGCGAGATGACCGTTCTGATACATGTAGGTCGCCATCGTCGAGGTACCGGCGATCGAGGCGATGTACTGGCCCCAGATGATGTTCACGAGGTCAAAGAGCTGCAGCGAGCCGATGATCGACAGAAATGCCCAGATGCGGATGGTCGGGCCCAGCAGCGGAAGCGTGATGTTCCACTGGATCTTCCAGAACCCGGCGCCATCGATGGCTGCGGCCTCGTAGAGCTCCTCCGGAATCGATTGCATGCCCGCGAGCATGAGGATGACCGCGAACCCGATGTACTTCCACGTGATGATGACCATCAGCGTCCACATCGCGATGGCAGGATCCGCCAGCCACGATGCTTGGAAGGCGCCGAGGCCCAGCTTTTCCAGGAGCGAGTTCAGTGCACCGGCATCCTGCATCATCAGGCTCCATCCGATGCCGACGATGACTTCTGAGATGACGTAGGGCATGAAGATCAACACGCGGATCACCGAGCGACCACGGATCTTCTGGTTCAGCAGCAGAGCGAACAGGATAGCGATCGGACCCTGCATGAGGAGGGAGAGCACCACGATGATGAAGTTGTGCGACACCGCTTCGCGGAAGCTGTCGTCGCGCCACATCAGCAGGTAGTTATCGAATCCGACGAACTCGGTCGGCCAGCCGAAACCGTTCCATTTGAAGAAGCCATAGAACGCCGCCAGCATCACCGGGAAGATGACGAAGCCGACGAACATGAGCAGTGCGGGTCCTGAGAGGACCGCGATCTCGGCGCGCTTGCGCCAGTCGATGCGCCGAGGTCGCCGCACCGGGACTGGCGCAGTGCCAGCCCCGGTGCGGTCGGTCTCCTCAGGCGCGGCGGACGCCGGGACCTGGGTGGTGATCATCTTTCGGCTCAGCCCTTCGCGGAGGCATCTTCGATTGTCGCGACGAGCTTGTCGGGGCTTCCCTGACCAGCGAGCATGTCCACGACGCCGATGTTGAGAGCGTTGCCGACGTTCTGCCCGAGAGCCGTGTCCAGCCACAGTGCGACATACGGGGCGCTGCTGTATGCCTCCATCAGCGGCTTCAGCGACGGATCGGTGACCGCGCCGAGAGCGTCCTGCGATGCGGGGATGGTCTGGAATGCCTGTGCGTACTTCTCCTGCCATTCCTTCGCCGAGACGAAGTTCAAGAACTCTTCGCACGCGGCCGGAGAATCTGCAGAGCAGGAGTAGCCGTCAACGCCGCCCATCATCGCTCCGGCTCCGCCGTCACCTCCGCTGACCTCGGGGAACGGGAACCAACCGAGGTCGGGCAGCGGCTGCTCGTCCGGTGTCAGGCTCGCGATGACGCCGACATCCCACGCGCCCATGAGTTCCATGGCCGCTTTGTGGTTGGCAACGAGACCTGCGGAAGAGTTCGCGCCTTCCTGCGGTGACGTGGTCAGGAAGCCCTTGTTGAACGGCTCGATGTCGACGAAGTCGGCGAGGTTCTCGGCAGCGGTCAACCAGCATCCGTCAGTGAAATCCGGGTTGGTGGTGAGGTTTGCGATGACGTCCTGATCGCAGGCGCGGAGGGCAAAGAAGTAGTACCAGTGCGCTGCCGGCCACGCGGCCTTCGCCCCGAGTGCGATCGGCTCAATCCCCGCGTTCTTGAGTTTGTCGACAGCAGCCTCGAGCTCGTCGAGGGTCTTGGGCTCTTCCGTGATCCCGGCCTCCTCGAAGAGATCCTTGCTGTAGAAGATTCCGCCGGGGAGCACTGCGCTCGGCACCCCATAGATCTTGCCGTCAACGGTGAATGCGTTGAACGGCGCCTCGCCGAAGGCCGTCTTGACATCATCGTCAATCAGGCTGCTGAGATCTTTGACTTGGCCGGCCGCGACGATGTCTGCCAGTTTGCTGCCACCGCGCGCCATGAAGATGTCGGGCATATCGCCGGAGTTGACGGCGGTCTGCAGCTTGCCGTCCATATCTTCGTTCTGAATGGATGAGATCTTGATGGTCACTTCCGGGTGCTCATCCTTGAATGCGGCAGCAGCGTCGTCCCAGTACTGTTTGCCGTCTCCCGTGGTCGAGTTATGCCACATTGTGAGCGTGACATCTCCGCCTTCTTCAGTATTGCCAGAATCACCAGCACAGGCTGTCAGCCCCAGTGCCATCAGAGCAGTGACGGCAATCGCCGCTCCCCGCGCGTTGCGCATTTTCATGCTGTGTTCTCCTCTTCATCGAGTGATCGCACCGCTGTATTCAGCGGCCGTGCGGCCTAGGGAATGCCACACCATCCAATTTGTTGCCAGCTACACCAATGTGCTGTGGGCATACTCTGACATCATTTCCTGGTCGATGTCAATCGATATCGATAACGTTTTCGATAACCCGGATATAGTGAGTCCATGAACCGTCGGACCACGATCAATGATGTCGCCCTCGCAGCCGGAGTCTCGGTTGCGACGGTGTCGAAGGCGATCAATGGGCGCTATGGCGTCTCTGCAGACACGATGTCCAACGTGATGAACGTCGTCGCCGAACTCGGATACGAGAGCTCCCTGGTCGCGACCTCGATGCGCCGGCGCAGCACGAACGTCATCGGCGTCCTCGTTGCTGAGTTCGAACCATTCGCACTGCAGCTCCTGCGAGGGGTGTCCGCCGCACTGGAGAACACCGACTACGACGTCCTCGCCTACGCCGGGACAGTTTCTGCGGGAAATCACCTCGGCTGGGAACGCCGGTCGCTTTCGCGCCTGGGAGGCACACTCATAGATGGCGCCATCCTCGTAACCCCCACCACTACCCGTGCCGAAACCTCGGTGCCCATCGTCGCGGTTGACCCCCATGTCGGCGCGAATGACTCCGCGACAGTAAGCGTCGCGAACGTCGAAGGCGCGCGCGCAGCAACTGAGCACCTCGTCTCCCTCGGACATCGCCGGATCGCGCATCTGCGTGGGCGCACCGACCTCGAATCCGCTCAGGAGCGCGAGCGGGGATACCGCAGCGCGCTCGATGCCGCAGGGATTTCCTACGACCCCGCACTCGTGGCCGACGGCGGGTATCGGGCCGCCGATTCGACAGCCGGTGCGAACGCGATCCTTGACCTGCCCGACACTCCGACAGCCGTCTTCGCCGCGAACGATCTCTCTGCCATCGAGATGATGCGCATCGCGTCCGAACGCGGCCTGCGCGTGCCCGCCGACATCTCCGTCGTCGGCTTCGATGACATTCTCGACGCCGGCTCACACTCTCCGCAGCTCACGACAGTCCGCCAGCCACTGCCAGAAATGGGTACGGCCGCGGCACGAATGCTGCTCGACATTTTGAAGGGCCTCGATCCCGAGCCGATTCGAATGTCCACAACGCTCATCGTGCGCGAGACCACCGCGGCTCCTCGCCTGGGCTGACCACTTCTGCATCCACGATTGCGGGCTGGCTGATCATGGCTTATGTTGTCTATCACAACTTATATTTCCGCCCGCAAAGGAGCCCCCATGCCTACCCCCACCCGTGACGACAAGTTCTCCTTTGGCCTGTGGACCATTGATTACGACGGCACCGACCCGTTCGGCGGCCCCACGCGTCCGAAACTCGACGTAGTCCACGCCGTGGAAAGGCTCTCCGAGCTCGGCGCGTACGGCCTGACGTTCCACGACGATGATCTCTTCGCCTTCGACTCCACCGACGCCGCCCGTCAGAAGCAGATCGACCGCCTGAAGGGTGCCCTCGCTGACACCGGCCTCGTTGTCCCCATGGTCACCACGAACCTGTTCAGCGCCCCGGTCTTCAAAGACGGCGGCTTCACGTCGAACGATCGTACGGTCCGACGTTATGCCCTTCGCAAGGTGTTCCGTCAGCTCGATCTCGGCGCAGAGCTCGGCGCGAAGACGTTCGTCATGTGGGGTGGCCGCGAAGGCGCGGAGTACGACACTGCGAAGGACGTGCGCCAGGCGCTGGAGCGCTACCGCGAAGCCGTCAACCTGCTGGGTGACTACGTCACTGACAAGGGCTACGACATTCGCTTCGCGATTGAACCGAAGCCCAACGAGCCGCGCGGTGACATTCTGCTGCCGACGCTCGGACACGCCATCGCGTTCACCAATTCACTTGCGCGCCCCGAGCTCTTCGGCGTGAACCCCGAGGTCGGCCACGAGCAGATGGCGGGGCTGAACTTCACCGCCGGTATCGCCCAGGCGCTCTTCCACGAGAAGCTCTTCCACATCGACCTCAACGGTCAGCGCGGTATCAAATACGACCAGGACCTCGTCTTCGGTCACGGCGACCTGCAGAATGCGTTCTCACTCGTTGACCTGCTCGAAAACGGCGGCCCCGGCGGAACTCCCGCCTACGACGGCCCCCGTCACTTTGACTACAAGCCCTCGCGTACCGAGGACGAGACCGGCGTCTGGGACTCGGCGGCGGCCAACATGCGCATGTACCTGTTGCTCAAGGAGCGCGCAGCAGCGTTCCGCGCCGACCCCGAAGTGCAAGAAGCACTCGCTGCGGCCAAGGTCGACGAGCTTGCACAGCCCACGCTGAACGAGGGCGAGACCTACGACGACTTCCTGGCTGACCGCAGCGCCTTCGAAGACTTCGATGCCACGACATTCTTCGGCGGCAACGGTTCGGGATTCGTTCGCCTTCAGCAGCTCGCCACTGAGCACCTGCTCGGCGCACGCTGACCGTGGCACCGGCGGAGCCGACGCTGGTCGCCGGCGTCGACTCTTCTACACAGAGTTGCAAGGTCGTCATTCGCGACCTCTCGTCCGGAGCGGTTATCCGCTCCGGACGAGCAGGGCATCCCGAGGGCACCGAAGTGGAGCCGGCCGCGTGGTGGGATGCACTGCAGCTCGCGATCGCGGATGCGGGCGGTTTCGACGATGTCGCAGCCGTCGGCATCGGTGGCCAGCAGCACGGCCTTGTTGCCCTCGACAGCGACGGCCGCGTCATCCGCCCCGCCCTGCTGTGGAATGACACGCGTTCCGCGGATGCCGCGACCGCACTCACCGCAGAAATCGGTGCTACCGAGTATGCAAGACGTACCGGCGTCGTTCCCGTGGCCTCATTCACTGCATCGAAGCTGCGGTGGCTTGCTGACGCCGAACCTGATCATGCTGCCCGAGTTGCTGCGGTCGCACTCCCCCACGATTGGCTGACCTGGCGGCTACGCGGGTATGGTCCCGTCGACGACTCTCCACGCGGTCCTTTGCTGGGCCAACTCATCACCGACCGCTCAGATGCCAGCGGCACCGCATATTTTGACCCCGTGCGCGGTGAGTATGACCGAGAACTTCTCGCCGTGGCGCTCCGCCGCGATGCGGCATCTATTGTGCTCCCCCGCGTCTTGGGTCCTGCCGAACATGTCACCGGAGTGAACGGAATCCTCGTCACCGCCGGAGCAGGAGATAACGCGGCGGCTGCCCTGGGCATGGGGGCAGGCCAGGGCGATATTGGAGTGTCCATCGGCACCAGCGGCACAGTATTTGCTGTAACTGACGTTGCCGTCGCCGATGCGAGCGGTGTGGTCGCTGGTTTCGCGGACGCGGCCGGAGGATTTCTACCATTGGTGGCAACGCTCAATGCGGCGCGGGTACTGGATGCCACGGCATCTCTCCTCGGCGTCGACCATGCAGAATTCGGTCGACTCGCTCTCGCTGCGGCGCCCGGCGCCGACGGGCTGGTGCTGCAGCCCTGGTTCGAAGGTGAGCGCACCCCCAACCTTCCTGATGCCAGTGCCACGTTATTCGGCATGACATTGGCGTCGACGACCAGAGAGAATCTCGCACGCGCAGCCATCGAGGGCGTGCTGTGCGGACTTGCCGAAGGCCTTGATCGCATCCGCGTGCACGGCGTCGAAGTCCGGCGCATCTTGCTCGTCGGCGGTGCAGCGCAGAACGAGGCTGTGGCACGGATCGCGGCGCAGGTCTTCGACGCGCCCGTTGTTGTGCCAGCTCCCGGGGAGTATGTCGCACTCGGTGCGGCCGTTCAGGCCGCGTGGGGACTCACCGGCGCGATGCCCCGCTGGTCAGCGGAGCCGACCGCCCGTCTCGAAAACGACACGCGTCCGATCATCAGAGAGCAGTACGCCGCACGCTTACCCTGACCTGGTCGCATGCAAGAACCGGCGGCTGCAGCGAGCGCGCGCAATGCTCTCGAAAGTGGCGCAATCATAGGAAGTCGCGCCACACTGGACACATGACCTTCGCAGCTCTCCAGCCCCTCGCCGATCGCGCCGCCCTTTTCGCAGCTCTCCGTCAGGATGCTCTCACCACGGCCGTCGATGCCCTGGGCGAGAACCGGTGGGATGCAGACATGGATGCCGGCACACTCACTTTCACATCAAAGGCCGATCCGTCACGCCAGCTGGTCACACGACCGCACCTCATCGCGACGATCGCACCCGGTCCGCGTTCGCTGATGTGGGCGTGGGCCCACCCCCAGGGCGACCCTCAGGGCGTTGCCGCGCAACTGCGTGATTACGGAACGCAATACGATATCGCCGAGCTCAGCCAGCCCGAACTTCCGTTCCCCGAAGACACCGGCTCTGACGTTGAGGAGTGGATCGCACAGGCCGCACACCAGATCGGCACCGTGGCCACCGAGATCACCGGGCGCTCTCCGTACTACTCCGCACCGGTTGGCGGCGGCACGCGTGCCATCTTCCTGTTGGATGCGCCGATCCCAGCGACAACCGTTCAGGATGCCGTGATCACTGCGCCGCGCCTTCTCTCCGGCCTCGAACTCGACGACGCTCGCTCTGCCGTCTGGGACGCCGCACGCCTGGGCGGCTGGAACTTGCAGTGGGCTGATGAGGCCTTCTCGGGCGCCATCGTTACCGATGCGACGAGCTCGGCGACATTCCGCTTCGACGAGCATGCACGCATCACCGGCATCGAAAGCAATCTCGCCGGAGAGTGAATCAAGGCCCACCCTCGGGCTCGACTGTGACAGGCTGAACGCATGAAGAACTGGGCAATCCGCGCCGTCTCACTGTATGTATTCAACGTCGCAGTGCTGTTGCTGATCGGGCTGCTCATGCGCAGCGTGAGTGTCGGCTGGAACGCGCTGTGGGCATCCGTCGTCCTGACTCTGGCAACGCTTGCCCTCAAGCCGACGTTACTGAGGCTCTTCCGCGGCTCTGCGGCGAAATCCGCTCAGTCGCGCACGAGAATCGGCGAGAAGGCCGTGCAGTACGGGCTGGTCTTCGTCGCTGAGTTGATCATCTGGGTTCTCACTGTCATTCTCAGCGGCGTGGACGTACGCGGCTGGTTCTGGGGCTATGTTTTGCCGCCGGTGTATCTGCTCATCGCCTGGGTCATCTACGACCTGGTCGATGACCGGATCGAAGCGAAGACGGGTGCGGTCATCGGTTCGGTGACGTCGAAAGCGCGAAGAACGGATGCCGCAGCATCCGCTTCTCGTGAGCCCTCCGCGGCGCCGTCGCCACAGGCCACGGCAGGGCGCGACGAACTCAACGACGGGCTGACGCCCGAGCAGCGCCGGATGCTCGACGGACTCTGATCGGTGTCAGCTGGCGGAGCCCGTCGAAATGCGCTCCGCGGCCTCAACAACGTTCGTCAGCAGCAGCGCGACAGTCATCGGACCGACACCACCGGGGTTCGGTGACACAAATCCCGCGACGTCGGCAACGTCTGGGTGCACGTCGCCGAAGACCTTGGACTTGCCAGTTGCGGGATCATCCTCACGGGTGACGCCCACATCGAGCACGGCAGCACCGGGCTTAACGTCTTCGGCGCGAATCAGATGCTTAACGCCGGCAGCTGCGACGATGACGTCAGCCTCGCGCAGGTACTTCGGCATGTCGACGGTGCCCGTGTGCGTGAGAGTGACGGTGGCGTTGAGTTCACGGCGCGTGAGCAGCAGCCCGATCGAGCGGCCGATGGTGACGCCTCGGCCCACGACCACGACGTGTTTGCCCTTCAGGTCGTAGTCGTTACGCAGCAGAAGCTCGATGACGCCGCGTGGTGTGCACGGCAGCGGTGTGTGGATCTCGCCGTTGACGTTGAGGACGAGACGGCCAAGATTCGTCGGGTGCAGCCCATCTGCGTCTTTAGCCGGATCGATGCGCTCAAGAATCGCGTCCGTGTCGATGTGCTTCGGCAGGGGCAACTGCACGATGTAGCCGTGGCAGTCGGGGTCGGCGTTGAGATCATCGATCAGCGCTTCGACGTCAGCCTGGGTGGCATCGGCCGCAAGCTCGCGCTGGATCGAGTTCATCCCCACCGCTTCGGACTGGCGATGCTTCATCCCCACATACAACTGGGATGCAGGATCTGCTCCGACGAGCACCGTGGCGATACCGGGCACGATCCCGCGCTCGCGCAGCGCCGCAACCCGCTCGGTCAGTTCGTTCCTGATCGCTGCCGCAGCAGCCTTGCCATCCAGAATCTTCGCGCTCATCGCGTTCCTTTCATCGAATCCCCAAGGCCGCGCCGAGACAGCATCCATTCGGTGCTGTTTCGGCGCGGCCTTGCAGGCTCGGGGTCTTACTGCTGCAGATCCGGGTACAGGGGGAACTGTCCGGCCATCGCATCGACGCGGGCCTTGAGCGCAGCAACATCGGCACCGGGCAGCAGTGCCAGTGCGATGACGTCCGCGACCTCGGTGAACTCCGCATCGCCGAAGCCACGCGTGGCGAGTGCCGCCGTACCGATGCGCAGACCCGAGGTGACCATCGGCGGGCGAGGGTCGTTCGGGACCGCGTTGCGGTTCACCGTGATGTGGATGTCGTGCAGCAGATCCTCGGCCTGCTTGCCATCGATCGCTGCGTCACGCAGGTCAACGAGCACGAGGTGCACGTCTGTGCCGCCTGAACGCACGGCAATGCCTGCATCCTTCACATCCTGCTGCGTCAGGCGGTCGGCGAGGATCGCGGCGCCAGTCAGCGTGCGCTGCTGACGATCCTTGAACTCCGGTGTTGCGGCGAGCTTGAACGCGGTCGCCTTGGCAGCGATCACATGCATGAGCGGGCCGCCCTGCTGGCCAGGGAACACTGCCGAGTTGATCTTTTTGGCGATGTCAGCGTCGTTCGAAAGGATGAAGCCCGAGCGCGGGCCACCGATCGTCTTGTGCACGGTCGATGAGACCACGTGCGCGTGCGGCACCGGGTTCGGGTGCAGGCCAGCAGCGACAAGTCCGGCGAAGTGTGCCATGTCGACCCAGAGCAGCGCACCGACCTCATCAGCGATCTCGCGGAACTTCGCGAAGTCGAGGTGGCGCGGGTACGCCGACCAGCCTGCGACGATCACCTTCGGCTTGTGCTCGAGGGCGAGACGGCGCACCTCGTCCATGTCTACGAGCGAGGTTTCCGGGTTCACCCCGTACGCAACGATGTTGTAGAGACGGCCAGAGAAGTTGATCTTCATGCCGTGGGTGAGGTGTCCACCGTGATCGAGAGACAGACCCAAAAGCGTGTCGCCAGGGCGGGCGATCGCGTGCATGACGGCGGCATTCGCGGTCGCACCTGAGTGCGGCTGGACGTTGGCGAATTCAGACCCGAACAGCGCCTTGACGCGCTCGATAGCAAGAGATTCAGCGACGTCTACCTCTTCGCAGCCGCCGTAGTAACGACGCCCCGGGTAGCCCTCTGCGTACTTGTTCGTCAGCACGGAGCCCTGCGACTGCAAGACAGAAACAGGCACGAAGTTCTCGGATGCGATCATCTCGAGGAATGTGCGCTGACGATTCAACTCCCGGTCGAGAACCTCGGCGATCTCTGGATCAACCTCAGAAAGCGGGGCGTTGAAGTACGGATCGGTCATGTCGTCCTCATTTCGTTGCGGAATAAATGTCATCAAGAGATGGATGCATCGGCCCAGGCGCGCGGTCGAATTCCGTAACAAGTCGCTCCCCGGTGGTGACCCACCCAGACGCCAGTCGCGACCCTTCGAGCTTAGCGGAATTCATCACCCCCAGAGTAGCGGCGACGCCTGGCCGTTGCAGAGCGGACGCGGTAGGTTTTGTTCATGGTCTTTCCACTTGTCCCGTTGCCCGTTTCCGTCGTGGAGTCATCCGGTTCGCTTCCCATCACGGCGAGCACGCGCATCGCCGCTGGCCAAGCGGATGCCGCGGCGTCCGTCCTCGCGGCTCTGATCGCCGAGCGCACGGGGCTTCACCTCGAGATTACGGTCGACCCCCCGCAGTCCGGTGACATCGTCCTGGAGCTTTCCGATGCTGACGACGAGCACTACGCGCTGCGTATCAACGATTCCGCACGCATCAGCGGATCCCCCGCCGGACTTTTCTACGCCGTCCAGACGCTGCGCCAGCTTCTTACCGCAGAGGGAGACACTTGGCTCCTGCCCCGTATCGAAATCGACGATGCGCCGCGTTTTGACTACCGCAGCGTGATGCTCGACGTCGCGCGCACGTTCTTCGATGTCGACACGATCAAATCCTTCATCGACCGCGCCTCATCGTTGAAGTTCAACCGCCTGCACTTGCATCTGACCGACGATCAAGGCTGGCGCTTGCACTTCGACAGCCGGCCGTTGCTCACCATGCGCGGCGCGACGACCTCGGCGCTTGGACGTCCCGGCGGTTTCTATACGAAGGACGACTTCCGCGAAATCGTCCGGTACGCCGCGGCACACCACATGACTGTCGTGCCCGAGATCGATCTCCCAGGCCACACCCATGCGATTGGCTTGGCGTATCCCGAGATCATGGAGTCGCCGGTCATGAACGATGCGCTGCTGGCGCAATCACGCGAACTCGATCAGCCGCTGCCCGTCGCCGGAGAGCCCTACCTCGGCTGGGGCGTGGGCCACTCCTCCGTGAAGATCCATGACGAGTCGACCTGGCAGTTCCTGCGTGACATCCTTACCGAACTCGCCGAGATAGCCCCTGGCCCGTATCTGCACGTCGGCGGAGACGAAGCCCTGGGAACGGCGCCAGCCGACTTCGACGCCTTCATCGAGCGCGTCACTGCGCTCACCAGGGAACTCGGAAAGACACCGGTGGCCTGGCACGAAGCAGGCTCCGCGCAGGTTGCTGAGGGGACGATCGGGCAATTCTGGGGCAGCATCAACCCGTCGGAGGCCCATGCCGCTGAGGCGCGTCGCTTCGCTGAGCGCGGCGGGTCGGTGGTGATGTCGCCGTCTGACGTTGCGTATCTCGATCAGAAATATGATGCCGACTTCGCGGTGGGTCTGGATTGGGCAGCGTTGATCAATCTGGAAACGGCATACAACTGGGAGCCGACTCAGGTCATTCCCGGGCTCGCGCCGGAGGCCGTTCGCGGTGTCGGGGCTCCTCTGTGGACAGAAACAGTGACCTCACTTGAGGACGTGGATCAGTTATTCTTCCCGCGCGCGGCGGCCCTTGCCGAAGTGGCGTGGACGCCGCCACAGGAGCGCGATTGGACGTCGTTCCAGGCGCGAATCGGCGGACTCGGCGGTGTCTGGGACGCCGCAGGATGGGGTGGGCACCGTCCCGCTGAGATCGTGTGGAGCAACTGATGACCGCCATCCTGATCCACTCCGCGCGCCTGATCACGTCCGACGCCGAGACGCCGAATGCCTGGGCGCGATTCGAGGATGGGTATGTCGTCTCAACGGGCTCGGGAGACACCTGGGCTGACGCCGATGTTGTCATTGACGCGGTCGCAGTTGCCGGCAACGACGCGATACTGACGCCCGGGTTTGTTGACATTCACGGCCACGGCGGCGCCGGGGCGTCCTTCGATGATGGCGTCGAAGCGATCCGCACGGCCCGCGCTCTTCACCGAGCGCACGGCACAACGCGCGCGGTCGTTTCGCTTGTGACGGCTTCGTTGGACGAGCTCGAACGACGTGTCAGCGAGATCGCTGACCTCATGACGACGGATGCCGATATCCTCGGTTCGCATTTGGAGGGGCCGTTCCTCGATCCCGCCCACCACGGCGCGCACAACCCCTCCCTGCTTCGCGAGCCC
>DQHP01000132.1 GCA_003524435.1 Microbacterium sp. | reverse complement strand
CGAAGTCGCCGCGCAAGCGGCGCGAGGCGGGCGGCGAGTGCTCTACGCGAGCGCCGAAGAATCGCAGGCGCAAGTGCGACTGCGTGCCGAGCGCACCGGAGCACTGCACGATGAGCTGTACCTCGCCAGCGAGACCGATCTCGCGACTATTCTCGGCCACATTGATGAGGTGAAGCCCCAGCTGGTCATCGTCGACTCGGTGCAGACGGTGGCGTCGTCCCTGTCCGATGGCGCCGTCGGGCAGCCGAGCCAGGTGCGCGAGGTCGCCGCAACACTCATCCGCGTCGCAAAAGAGCGCAGCCTGCCGATCATTCTCGTCGGCCACGTGACAAAAGACGGTCAGGTCGCAGGCCCCCGCATCCTCGAGCACCTCGTCGATGTGGTGTGCCATTTTGAGGGCGACCGCCAAACGGCACTGCGATTCATCCGCGCGTTGAAGAACCGTTTCGGCCCCACAGACGAGGTCGGATGCTTCGAGATGACCGGCGACGGCATCGCCGAGGTGCCTGATCCGTCCGGACTTTTCCTCGGCCAGGGGTCGACAGAGCCGGGCACGTGCGTTGCCATCGCGATGGAGGGGCGCCGTGCGCTGCCTGTCGAGGTGCAGGCGCTGACAGTCGACACAACGGCGCCCAATCCGCGGCGCGTCGTACATGGACTGGATTCTTCTCGCGTCGCAATGGTGTTGGCGATCCTCGAACGCCGGGCGGGCATCCCGACGGGCAAACTAGATGTTTATGTTTCCACCGTCGGCGGGGTGCGTTTCACCGAACCTGCCGCTGACCTGGCGATCGCCATCGCTGTGGCGGGGTCAATCAAGCAGTTCTCAGTCCCCCGCACCGTCGCCGCGGTTGGCGAACTCAGCCTGGCCGGCGAGGTGCGCGCCGTGACGCAGGCGAAACAACGACGCTCAGAAGCTGCACGCCTGGGTTACGAGCAGGTCGTCGACGAGCGATCGAAAACACTGGATGCGGCGTTGAAAGATGTGAAAGCACGCAGCCGATCCGCTCACCCAGTCACTCCCACGTATCCGTCGAACGCACTCAGAGAAGTCGACGTTCCGCCGTTCTGACGTGCGGGTGCTCCGCTCACTCAGACGCTGTGACGACCAGCGGGCGCGCTACGCGTACAGCGCCTTGAGCAACTCGTCCGGCGATGCCTGCATCGGGTGCGGACCCGCAATGTCGAGGAACACCGTCGTAATGCTGTCGCGGTGAGTGGTGAGGAACGAGCGCAACCACCCCGCTGAGTAGATGCCCACACCAGCCGGAAGGTTGGCTGGCTTGTTCTTTGCGTCGCTAAAGAGCAGCAGGGCGACGTCGCCGGATGCGGGGTCGCGGTACGTCCAGACCTCACCGCCATCAAGCGGGTTGTCGCGGGCGCCTGCTTTGAGCAGCGGCACAACAGTTGTTCCGTGGCGCAGTGCCAAGGCAACTGCGGCGATGTCCTGCTTCTCGAGTGCCTGCGCGAGCGCTTCGGAGCGGAACTCCTCGGGTGCGGGCTTCTTGCCACGCGATTTCTTCGCTGCCATCAAACCAGCTTAACCATTGGGGCCCTCTCGAGTTCTTCATTGGGGACTGGAGTACTCGAAAGGGCCCTCGAACTCTCGAATGGTGATTGTCGGAGCGCTGGGGACGCTGAGCCCGACGCCACTGGGGATGGCTTACACCAAAATACTCGAGAGCTGCGTTAATGGTATCCCAAAGCAATGGCGGTGTCAGCCCTTCGGCACACTGATTTTTGCCCTCAGTCCAAGCGGCAGACGATGCTGCCTGTGCATGCCGTCAGCATGTGTCGTCAGTACAGCAGGATCTGTCGGCTGATCGGCGAGTCGAAGCCTCCGATGGACACGGCGACGTGGTACGACGCGCCGCCGCCCGGCGCCCGAGGCCGGTTCTCCTGATCGCAGGTGTCGACGCTGGAACGAGTGCGATCCCATACGACAGGTGTCGCACTCGGCACGGTCTGGCCCGCCGCGAGCGTCACGATCATGCTGCTCGAGTTTTCTTGGCAGTCCGTGGAGCGCCACCACTCATCGGCCCCACTAGAAACTGTGAAGGTCTGCGTTGCAGAGCCCACATCGAGCGTGCAGTCGGCTTCGCCGGTATTCGTCAGTGAGATCGACAGTTGCGGCAGCTCACCGGCCGCATAGGTATCCGCATCAGTCGCAGCCTCGACTGTGATGTTGATGGCCTCGCACGGTGCCGCCTTGGCCACGTCTGTCGAGTCGTCTTCGGTCGGCTCTGGCGACGGTGTTTCGCTGTCCGTTGCTTCGGGCGTGGGGGTCTCTTCGACCACCGTCGACGTCGGCGTCGGTGTGGGCTTTGCCGCAGCATCCGCCCATGGCTGCGCGATGATCAGCCAGACACCAACGCCCAGCGCGGCGATCAATAAAAAGAGGCTCCCGAATACGAGGAGCCTTCGTCGCCGGTAGACAGCGGCGGTTCGACGGCGGCGGACCATCTACAGGTTCTTCAGCATTCGAGTGTTGCCGAGGGTGTTGGGCTTCACGTGCGCGAGGTTGAGGAACTCGGCGACACCCTCGTCCGGGCTGCGCAGCAGCTGAGAGTACACGTCAGGGTCGACGACCTGCTCGCCGATGGGTTCGAAGCCGCGGCGGGTGAAGAAGTCCATTTCGAAGGTGAGGCAGAACAGTCGTTGCAACCCCAGCTCGGCCGCGCGGGCTTCGAGCGCGTCGACGAGTGCGCGCCCCACACCGCGGCGCAGCCAGTCATCACGCACGATCAGCGTGCGCACTTCGCCGAGGTCTTCCCACATCACATGCAGGGCGCCGCAGCCGATCAGCACGCCGTCGGCTTCGGCGACGATGAACTCCTGCACGGCGCCATAGAGGACCGCAAGATCTTTGCCGAGGAGGATTCGTCGCTCGACCAGCGGCTCCAGCAGATGATGGATGCCAAGGATGTCGGCGCTGCGCGCCGGTCGGACGGTGTACTCGCTCACATGTCCAGCCTAGAACTCCACCGCCCGCTTTACCTGTCACGCACCCGAGAACGACGAAAGGACGGATGCCGAAGCATCCGCCCTTTCGTGAGACCAGCGTTACTCGCCCGAAGCGGCGGCCAGGTCTGGAGTCGCGGTAATCGCGCCGCCATTGGTGTTCACGCCGACAGCGACCTTCTCGCCGCGAGCGGCGATCTCGAAGACAAACTTGCTGTCCGCGACATCCACCTTCACGTGGTCGCCGGGGTTCAGCTCGCCGTGCAGGATCCGCTCCGACAGGTGATCTTCGATCTCACGCTGCATCGCACGACGCAGCGGACGAGCACCGAGTGCCGGATCGAAACCGATCTCGATGAGACGCTCCTTGGCGATCTGCGACAGTTCGACAGTCATGTCACGATCGAGCAGGCGATCGCCGAGACGCTTGACGAACAGATCCACGATCTGCACGAGTTCTTCCTTCGACAGCTGCGGGAAGACGATGACGTCGTCGACACGGTTGAGGAACTCGGGCTTGAAGTGGCGCTTGAGCTCTTCGTCGACCTTGCCCTTCATCCGCTCGTAGCTGGTCTGCGCGTTGCCCTCGACCTGGAAGCCCACAGGTCCGCCAGCGATCGCGGACGATCCAAGGTTCGTGGTCATGATGATGACCGTGTTCTTGAAGTCCACAATGCGACCCTGGCCGTCGGTGAGACGACCCTCTTCGAGGATCTGCAACAGCGAGTTGAAGATGTCGGGGTGCGCCTTCTCGATCTCGTCGAAGAGCACAACGCTGAACGGCTTGCGGCGCACCTTCTCGGTGAGCTGGCCGCCCTCTTCGAATCCGACGAATCCGGGAGGGGCACCGAACAGACGAGACACCGTGTGCTTCTCGCCGAACTCACTCATGTCAAGCGAGATAAGTGCGTCTTCGTCGTCGAACAAGAACTCGGCGAGCGCCTTGGCGAGCTCGGTCTTTCCGACACCGGTGGGGCCGGCGAAGATGAACGAGCCCGAGGGGCGCTTCGGGTCCTTGAGGCCTGCGCGCTGGCGACGGATCGTGCGGGAAAGGGCAGCGATCGCCTCTTCCTGGCCGACGACGCGCTGGTGCAGTGCCTTCTCCATGAAGACGAGTCGGCTGGACTCCTCTTCGGTGAGCTTGAACACCGGGATGCCGGTGGCCTGCGCGAGAACCTCGGCGATCAGACCCTCGTCGACCACTGCGGCGGTCGCGACGTCACCCGAGCGCCACTGCTTCTCGAGGCGCAGACGCTCAGCGAGGAGGCTCTTCTCCTCATCGCGGAGGGATGCGGCCTTCTCGAAGTCCTGCTCCTCGGATGCTGCTTCCTTCTGCTCGCGAACGGCGGCGATCTTGTCGTCGAACTCGCGCAGCTCGGGAGGGCTGGAGAGGATGCTGAGACGCAGACGGGCCCCGGCCTCATCGATCAGGTCGATGGCCTTGTCCGGCAGGAAGCGGTCGGAGACGTAGCGGTCGGCGAGGTTCGCCGCCGCGACGATGGCGCCGTCCGTGATCTGCACCTTGTGGTGCGCTTCGTAGCGGTCGCGCAGTCCCTTGAGGATGTTGATCGCGTGCGGAAGGCTCGGCTCGTTGACCTGCACCGGCTGGAAGCGGCGCTCGAGAGCGGCATCCTTCTCGAAGTGCTTGCGGTACTCGTCGAGCGTGGTCGCACCGATCGTCTGCAGCTCACCTCGTGCGAGAAGGGGCTTGAGGATGCTGGCCGCGTCGATCGCGCCCTCGGCAGCGCCCGCACCGACGAGAGTGTGGATCTCGTCGATGAAGACGATGATGTCGCCGCGCGTGCGGATCTCCTTCGTGACCTTCTTCAGGCGCTCTTCGAAGTCACCGCGGTAGCGGGATCCGGCGATGAGCGAGCCGAGGTCGAGCGAGTAGAGCTGCTTGTCCTTGAGCGTCTCGGGCACTTCACCCTTGACGATCGCCTGGGCGAGGCCCTCGACGACGGCGGTCTTGCCGACGCCGGGCTCACCGATCAGAACGGGGTTGTTCTTGGAGCGGCGCGAGAGGATCTGCATGACCCGCTCGGCTTCCTTCTCGCGTCCGATGACCGGGTCGAGCTTGTTGTCGCGCGCGGCCTGGGTGAGGTTGCGGCCGAA
>DQHP01000146.1 GCA_003524435.1 Microbacterium sp. | reverse complement strand
CCGCCTCCGCCACCGCCGCCTCCACCGTTGCCGTTGCCGTTCTTGGCGGCTTCGTCAGCTGCTTTTTTGGCAGCGGCAGCGGCAGCTGCCGCCTTTTCGTCGGCAATGCGCTTGCGTTCGGCGACACCGGCCTGGTAGCCAGCGACCGTCTTAGTGGTCTCGTCCTGAAGCGCTGCGAGCTGCGCTTCCAGGGTTTCAAGGTTCTTTGATTGCTCATCGAGCGCGGCCTGTGCGGCGTCAGCGGCAGCCTGAGCAGCGACGAGCTTCTCTTCGGCGATCTTTTGCAACCGGTCGCGTTCGTCGCGGGCGACGACGGCCTGGTCACTGATCAGCTGGGCTGAGTTGCGTGCGGCGACAGCGTCGTCGTACACCGACTGGTTGTACTCGAAGAGTTTGTCCATCGTGCCGAGGCGCGACAGCAGTTCGTCAGCGTTCGCGGCAGAACCAGAGAAGAAGAGTTCAAGGGCGGTGTCGTCTCCGCCGTTGCGGTAAAGCTGTGCCGCGACCTGTCCGGCTTTACGCGCGGACTCTTCGGCAAGTTTCGCCTGCTCGTCCGCCTGAGCCTGAAGCTGCTCTGCCTCGGCGATCGCGTCAAACCAAGCCTGCTGCGCTTCGTAGTATTCGTTGCCCGCAACTTCTGCGGCGGCTTGAGTTTCCGCGACCTTCTGAGTCAGCGAGTTGATCAGGTTCTGGATGCGCGTGACCTCTGCGGCCTTCGCTGACTGATTATTCTTCGCCTTCTGGACGTCGTCCCAGCTCGGGTACGAAGCCGCGTAGGCGGCGTTGACGCCGGCACCAATGCCAAAGGAACTCAGGGCTGCGACGCTAAGCGCGCCGATACCGAGTGCGCTGCGGCGACTGAGGGAGCCCTTCCGCCAGAAGGTTCGCTGCTCTTCGGCGCTGGGTGCACAGCCACAGGCGTCACCTGCCTCAAGCGCAGCATCCATCGTGGATTGCTCGTTGTTCACGCGGCCCCTTTCGCCGGATTCACACATGCCACACTAACAACAACTTTCACATCCGCAACAGGGGTGCGTCTCTGCCTGGGCACAGTAGTTCAGTCTCATCGTCTCCCCGAAACGCCCGGGAGTATCGGCGGCGCGCCCTCGATTGGTGTTTTTGCCAAAACATCCTTTATGCTTGAGCGTCGGCAGGGAAGTCCCCAGGGATTACCTTCGGCCCCATCGTTTAGCGGCCTAGGACGCCGCCCTTTCACGGCGGTAGCACGGGTTCGAATCCCGTTGGGGTCACTCAATCCGATACAATTTAATAGCATGGCCCTGTAGCGCAGTTGGTTAGCGTGCCGCCCTGTCACGGCGGAGGTCGCGGGTTCAAGTCCCGTCAGGGTCGCTCCAAAGCGACGGGCCCTTTTTTCGAAAAGGGCCTTTCGTCTTAGGGTGCGGCAGATTTATGATGTGCCGCACGGCTCTGTAGCTCAGTTGGTAGAGCGCACGACTGAAAATCGTGAGGTCACGGGATCGACGCCCGTCGGAGCCACTGGCCCTTTCCTAGGCTTCTACTGGGAAGGGGCCTTATTTCGTTAAGGGATCCTGACTCTCTCCCGCCGCTTCTGACCACATTTTGGCCACGTCCTCGCTAGCTGCCTGATCGAGACGATCAGCCACGTGGTCAAGATCGTCGTCGAACAGGTCTGCATACACATCTAGGGTCATCGCGGCCGATGCGTGACCAAGCATCCTCTGTACTGCTTTGACGTTCGCTCCTGCGGAAATCGCGAGCGACGCGGCCGTGTGGCGCAGATCATGCACGGTCACGGTCGGGAAGCCCGCATCACGATCCTGGAGCCGCTTGAGCGCCGGAAGAAACACCCGTTTGCGGAAGTTGCCGTTGCGCATCTCCAGGCCGCGACTGGAGACGAAGAGCGGCTCCTGGGGTTGTTTTCCTGCCGCTCGGGCACGAAGCGGCGGCTCCAGGAAGGCAGGGAAGGGCACTGAACGGCGCTCGTACGTCTTGGGGGTGCCCCGCACCAGCGTTCCACGCACGTCTGTCAGAGCTTCTTTCACGTCGACACGCCTGCGGGGGAAGTCGATCGATAAGACCTTTAGAGCAGCCATCTCCCCCCAACGGAGACCCGTGTAGGCGAGGAAGGCGATGAGATCCGCGTTTCCGTCGCACTCCCTCGCGAGGGCGGCCACTTGCCTGTGGGAGAGATAGCCACGATCAGTCGCGCGCTTCCGCGGCATCTGAATGCCCTCAGTTGGGTCACGGTTGATCCGACCGTCTTTCACCGAGTACTTCATGAGTGCCGCTAGAACGAAGTAGATCTGACGCACGGTCGACGGTGCGAGGCCGTTGGCGAGTGTCGTGATCCACACCTGCACCTCACCGTGACCGATCTCGACGAGTCGGCGATTCCCCCACGACGGAAGGATGTGGCGATCGAGCGTGTACCTGTATCCCGAAAGCGTGCTCGGTTTGATCTGCACCTGGCCCGCGATCCACTCCGCGCCGACGTCCGCAACGCTCACCTTGGAGCGCGACGGGTCGAGCCACTCTCCACGCATCTTGGAGACCTCGACAGTTGCGAGGTAACTATCCGCCTCGCGCTTCGTGGTGAAGCCGCGCTTGGTCGTCTGTGTGCGATCCGGTCGGCGGTAGCGCACTCGGTATCGTCGACCGCTTGCTGTCTCATACGCTTCCACTGATCCCATGACGACCTCCGCGTCTATCGGATCACGAGTCCCCGACATTGGCCGTGCTCTCAACAAATCACGGCTACAGCCGCTACATCGCTACATCCGCGAGATGCTGCGAAATACCGTCGGCAAGCCCCGCTACGGTGCCGCTACAGCCGCCACGTCGCCGATGGCAAACGATGGGAACCATCGTGCGACAGCACCAGTCGACCACCCCCAGCCGAAGACGATCGTTTGCTGCGGGGCTCGGTTTACTCGTCCGATCTGTGGTCGAACGCCTACTGCGCCGGATGAGATGCGCTAGTCGTTCTGTGCGAGGCCGGAGAAGTCCATCGCGACGATGCGATCTCGGGCGCATTCGAGGCAATAGTGGTCCATGCCCACTTCTAGCATCGCCGCGGCGATCTCGGTTGAGCGCTCGAACGCGAACTCTTGCGCGAGCGAGTCGTCCGGGTGAATAGTGTGGTCGCTCCAACTGATGGCGATTGTCGCGTCCTCGTGACTCGCTCCCTCGTCACCGCTTTCGCGAATCTCCATCTCCACGCCGAGCGCACTCATTCCTCGCAGCTTGGATTGGACCTCGGCAATCGGCATTGCGAGGTCACGACGGATGATGTCGAGTTCCACGTGCATGTTCTGGGGCATCTCGCTCGGGCATCCGACCGCGAAGATAGTGCCGAGCAGCCAGCGTTCCTCCTCCGTCATACGACCCAGGCTCAGCATGAATCCGCTAGCGACGCCTCGGACAGCTTCCTTCTCTTCGTCGGCGGTGGCGTCCAGGGCCTCGAACAGGGCGTCCGGCTCGGGCGGGAAATACTTTTCGCGGACGCGTGGGCCGAGCTTCATGTTGATGAGCGCCGCGAGCGTTGCCGCGTCGACCGTGGAGGAATCCAGGTAGCCGACCGTGCGTCGGAGGCTGGGTAGCTCTGTCTCATCGAAACGGAAGGGCAAGAGATACTCGCCTGCCTCCGTGATTGCGCGGGCTTGAGCGCTTTTCCGCTCGTGATTAGTCCACACCTTCCTCGCGTAGTGCTCAGACACGAAGATGACACAGAACCTTGCCGCGCGTTGATATACGTAATCAAGGTGCTCGTAGAGGTCCTTGCCCCACAGCTCAACTTTTTCGTAGTCGTCGTAGAAGACACGCACACCGAGCTCGCGCAGCTTCGCGGCTGTGACCTCAACGAACGCGCGATCCTCGCCTGCGAAGGACAGCGCTACGTCGTACCTGAACTGGCCGGCCCGAACATCCTCGTCACTCACACCTCGGATGATATGCCAAGCAGCCGCAAAACGATCGTCTTGGCGGGAGCGAGCGCGGTGGTTCGCGCCTCAGCCGTACACGTCGGCGATTGCCCGCTCGTGCGCGGCTTCCGACGTTTCCCTTCCCTAAGCGGCGTGCGTCCGCGACGGTAGAGTGCTGAGCACCGAACACCCACGCTAGAAACGAGACCGATGAGTGCGACACCTCCGCCTGTGAGCTCCGCGACGCCGGAGGAAAGACGCCAGCACCTAGATTTCATCCAGTCTGCGATCGCCCGCATGTCCTCTGCCTCGGCCATCGCAAAGGGGTGGGCGCTGACGATCGCTACAGCCACGTTCGGGTACGCCGGCACCCAGTCTTCGATGCTGGTGGCGCTGTTGGGCATGTTCGCCGTGGTGCTGTTCGCCGCGGTCGACGCCCGATACCTGCGCGAGGAACGCAAGTACCGGATGCTGTTTGACGCGGCCCGCATCGGAACGGTGAAGGTCTACGAGATGAACGCGACCCGGTACTGCGGCACTCTGACGCGCGACGAGTGCGCGTCGCTGTCGTGGGGAAAGGTGGTGTGGTCGTGGTCGGTGCGAGACTTCTACGGGATCATGCTCTTGGTCGGGGTGGCGATCCTGGTGTGGCTGCACTGCCGATAGCTCGACACGCAGCGCGTAACAGCTCCCACGCCTCGTCTTTCTGCTGTTCGCTGTAGTCGCTCTCGGGCGGCCAGATGCGTCCGATCCGGTCCCCGTCCTTTCGGGGCACGAGGTGAATGTGCAGGTGAAACACGCTTTGGCTGGCCGCCTCGCCGTTGGACTGGATGATGTTCAGCCCGTCGGGGTGGAGCGTGTCCCGGATCGCGGTCGCGATCCGCAACGTGGTGAGGCTGAGCTGTTGCGCGGTGGCGTCGTCGATGTGCCAAATGTCGGGCACGTGCACGCGGGGAATCACCATGGTGTGCCCCAGGACCGCGGGCTCGGTGGGGAAGAATGCGACCGTGTGCTCGTCGCGGTAAACCTCGCGAGCGTCCGGATCGTCACGGTCGACGATCTCGCAGAACGGGCAGTCTTGCTCCCCACCGGCACCGGTCATGGGCGGGCGTAGGCGTTGTCGACCCAGCTGGCGATGTTCGCGGAGATGTCGGCGTGCACGCCCTTGCTCGTCGACCCCGACGGGGTGTAGACCGGCACGTAGTCCGCCACGGTGCCGCCGCCCTGCAGGGCGACCTTCGCGAACGGATCCGCGCCCGCGCTGTCGGTGCTTCCCGACGAGTCGGCCAGGCCGTGGATGCGCACACCCACCAGCGGCTTCTTTGCGTTCCACGCTTTCTCGATCTCGTACTGCACCCACGGGCGGTTTACGGTCCCGGAGCCGATCAGCACGACGACAGCCTTCTTGTATGACATCTGCTCATCGATCCACTTCTGGATCGCCGCGTCGCCCTGTCTCTTCACCGCCTCCCAGTCCTGGGAGTTGAGAATGGTCTGCCCATCCAGGGCACCGATGTTGATGATCTGCTGCACCCGCCATGCATCGTTGTCGTAGTGAAAGCTGTAAAACACTGACTTGGCCATCGTTCTCCCTTTTGCGACGTCTTTGACGCACTCTCAGGCTACCGGTATGCCCCGAAACCACTCCCGCCACAATCGATCGTTTTCGGCAGCACGTGGGTGCCCGAGTATGGCCCGACGAATGAGACGATTCACGGGTCCCCTATACGAGACAAACCCGATGGCCACCGCGTGCGCGATCCGGGCGTTAGGTTTGACTCGACAATCGGAGCTCACATGACGGACGACACCGGCGCGAAGCCTCCACGCATCACTTCCGTGGAGATTGGCCCAAGAACGCGTGCCCTTTGCTGGGTGTTCGGCATCGCTCTGGTAACAGCAGGCGGAGTTGCGGCGTTCGTTTCGGACAACCAGGCCGGCACTACTGCGCTCGTGTTATTTGGCGGGTTGCTGCTGTTCATCGCGATCACGCAGAGAGTGCCGCTACTGATTGAGGTTGGTACCGCGAAACTCGATACGTCCTACTACGAAGCGTCCGATTCCGTGTTCGAAGCCGGGCGGGATGCCACGGCCGCCGACCCAGAGATCGAACTAGCGTCCCCCGACTCAGCAGTGAGTGAGGCGGACCGCCGCCGCGTCCTCGGAAGCCCGTATCGAGGCGCTGTCGCCGCGCGGGCTGCTGGCATTACTTATCGCCAGCTTGATTACTGGGCTCGAACGGAACTCGTCAGTCCGACTGCCAGCGCTATCGGCGACGAGGTCGCTACGCGCCGATTCGCGGGGAACGATGTGGTCCTGTTGCGGTTGGTAAAGGAACTGCTCGACTCCGGTCTCTCCCTGCAGCAGATACGACATATCATCGACACACTTCGACCCGTGGATCTGGCAGGGCTACGAGGCATGTACCTTGTGCACGATCGCAACGGCATACAGATCACAGCCGAGATCAGATCGACCGATTTTTCCCTCCCCTCCACGGTCGTTCGTTTAGATCCGGCGATCGACAGGGTTGTTCAGACTCTCGACGCCTTCGACGCCTTCGACGCCGGCACAGCCAACGAACGGGCGCAGCGGTGAGGCCATAGAGAGATGAGGCATTCCGCGCCCTGGTGCTGGATCTCGCGGAGACGATCGATTTCGGCAGTCTCCCAATTAAGGGACGATCGCTTCGCCCGGCAGGTTGCGAGACATAGATCGAGTCATATGCAATACGAAGCACGGACGACGGCCGCCCGGTAGTTACAGCGTCACCTAGAGCGTGAGCGTGTCAATTGTCAGCCCATTCTTTTCGTGTAGTTCCGGTGACGACTGGCTCAGGCGCTATGTTGACGGGTGTGCGAGCAGAGCAGGCGCCGAAAGGGAAGATGATGGTTCTGTGAGTCACCCTGTTCCAGCGCCGGCCAACGCTGAGGAGCGTCTTCTACTGGCTGGGTTCACAGCACGCAGAATCGTTGCACAGTGCCGCGCTCACGCAGAGTCCGTCACCAAACGATTGTCGGATCGAATAAATGGTGCAGCCGCGACTACGCCGTGCGGCGAGGACGTGGCCGCAGGGCGCCGGGGGTCCCACGGGATTGCTCTCCAGGAGCGCATTAACACGTTGGAGTCGATGAGCAATGCTCTCGTCGTTCACCTGCGCGGCCTCGAAGTGCTCATGAATCACAAGATCTTCTATGCGCTGCCGACTGTGCCGATCGTCCGCGCTCTCGCGGAGGTGGCTTCCACGTGTAGCTGGATGCTGGAACCTGGCCTGACCGCGGACGATCGCGCGGCGCGCGGATACGCCTCGCTGTTTCGTACCATCGAACAGAATCAGGCGCAGCTGAAGGACACGCGCGCGACTCGAGAATGGCTGGTGGAAGTTGTCACCGAGAGCGGCGCAAGGATCCAGCGACGCGTCGTCGCGGGGAAGAGCACGGATGAGATCGGCACGGTTTCGGTAAGGCGCGCCCACGCCAAAACGGCCTTCAAGTACCATCATCGTCTCGAACAGCAGATCCCCTCGATCAGTGCCATGTACTCGGGTATGTCGGCCATGGCCCACGGTGAGACCACCGCAACGGGTCTCGCGTGGAACAGCACGGACGTGCTGCTGCGCATGGTGGCAAAGGTCTCTCTGGAATCCACGCGCGCATGGTCGACCGCCGTGCACACATGGACAGGCTCAGAACTCCTAGCTGACTTCATCAACCCGATAGACGAGGCCAACATCATCAAGTCGATGCCGCCCGATCAGGTCGTCGAATTCGAGGCTCTCCGTCAGCGGAACCAACCGGTCTACTCTCCCGACGTGGAATCGAATCGTTGATCGATCCCGTTATGGACAGATTGGGCTGGCGTCCCGGCGCGTGGAGGCCGTTGCTGTAAAGCTGCTCAAAAACCTTGACGCACCTTGACGCGCCGTGAGAATTAGCGCATGCTGTAAAGGAACCACTAAAAAAGTGGTTCCGAGAGAGAGTAAGAAAATGACTGCCGTCATCAACAACTCCGACACTGACGCGTTCGTTGAGCACTTCACCACTGTTCTGCGCGAGAGCGTTGCGAGCGGCGAGCTGACCGTCCCCACCAGCGACGAGGAAGTGCGCGCCGCTGCGGCCGTAGCTACCGAGGCCATCGCACAGAGCCAGCGCCGCCTGAGCGATCGGTTCGGCCGGTTCTTCACGAGCGAGACCGCTTGTGAAGCGCTACAGGGCATCTCGCGCCAGGCACTCAAGGATCGCGTCGACAACAACCGCCTCCTGCGCGTCGAGACCGCCGATGGGAAGATGCTCTACCCCGAGCTTCAGTTCGACGGGACCGGCGCCATGGTGCAGGGCCTGCCGAAGGTTCTCAAGGCCCTCCTCCCCGCCGCAGCGGACGAGTGGACAGTCCTGTACTGGCTCACCGCGCCCCTCGACACCTTCGGCGGCCGCACCGCGATCGACGTTCTTCGTCGTGGCGATGCACGCGATGCGAAAGCGATCCTGAAAATGGCCAAGGATGACGCTGCCGTTTGGCATGATGTCTCTCATGGGGACGCATAGGTCAAAAAGCACCGTAGGAGCGCCAGGCTCTTCTTCCGAGTACGTGGATTTTCCCGTACTGAAACGGAGGAAGGGCCTGCGCGTTCACCGCGTCCACGGAAGCGATAAGACGACCGGGACGCCTCACAGCCCGTGGTTCTTTTCGAGCGCTCCCGGGCGCTTCAATCTGAGCGCGCCCCGTGGCACACTCAACTGCGCCGAGAAGCCGGAGTGCGCGGTGCGAGAGGCCTTCGGCCCGAACCTCATGGGCGCCCGTGGTGCCATCGACCTCCCCCAATCGCTGGTTGCAGGCAGGTATCTGTCAGAGCTGGAAGCTCCCGAGCTTAAGCTCGCGAACTTCACTGATCCGAAGGCGGGCGCGTTCGGGATCGTTCCTGGGGATATGGCTGCTCCTAAGAAGAGCTATAAGAAAACCCGCGCATGGGCGGAAGCCTTCGCGGACGCCGGCCACGACGGGATCATCAACGTCAGTCGCTTCGCTGGACCCAGCAAATGCATCTGGATGTTCGGGGACGGTGGTCCGCATGCGCGCGGAGGCGTGCTGAGCACGAAGCAAATGCAGGAGTACATCCAGTCTCAGATGCCGTGGGTGACCCTGCATGACACCCCCCATTCTTCATCGCTCACCATCGTCTGACTCATGCACCGCCTCGGTTACTGCTGTGGCCACGCCGTCCCAGGTGCCGTCTGAGAGGTACTGCAGGTAAGCCGCGAACGCCTCCCCCTTGGCGTCGGTGGCGACGATGTTGTGCGCGGCCAGTTACTCGTCAAAGCTCATTTTCCGGCTCATGCTTAGCGGCAAGTCGATGTGCTCACGCCACTGTCCGTCAGCATCCTCGACAATAAGAGTGACCGCAGCAACGACGCCCGCTATAGGGAGGAGCGGGCTCACCGCTCTTTCAGCGCGGAGCAGTGCCACATGGTCGCCGGAGTCTCCCACGGTCGCATGCGGTGCGGACCCGTCATGAGCACCGCCATACGGAGGGTAGTCAGGAAAAGCACCGACTACTGCGTCGGTCAGTTCGATGAAAGGCGACGGGTTGGCGGGCGCGAGCCAGAGAATGCGATCCCCGAACCACCTAGTTCTCGTGAGCGAGAAGTCGAACTCTGGGATGCCACCAACCGCATGGCGCAGGACGCTGAGGTTCGGCCCGCTGAGGCGAGCAGCAGGAATGAACGGGAACAACACCGTGATGTGCGGGGGCACTCCATACGTGGCGTCACTTGCGAACCGCTGACGGAGCGCTACGAGCTTTTCAATTGCCGGAACCTTCACGATCAGCGCTGTTCTCGACATGGCTCGACGCTACAGGCATCACATCACAGCGCGGGCCGAAAGTCTCTGTCGGAACCGAGTTACGGCTCACATTACCGGCAGCCGATCGAGGCCACTGCGCACTCGCGCGCCGTAAACGATCGTTTTCGGCTGGGCC
>DQHP01000152.1 GCA_003524435.1 Microbacterium sp. | reverse complement strand
GGGTGAGCCTGCGGCCGGTGCGCCACCCTGCTGAGGCTGGCGTGGCTTCTTCGGCTGCTGACGCTGCTGCGCCTGCACGGGAGCCGGCTTCACATGCGCGGCACGCTCGCCGACGAGTTCGTCGACAATGCCGGAATTCACCTGCTCGAGTTCGGCCGTGATCTGGGCCTTACGCAGCAGATCCTTCACATCGCGACGCTGTTCGGGCAACACAACAGTGACCACGGTGCCCGCAGCGCCAGCACGTGCGGTACGCCCAGAACGGTGCAGGTACGCCTTGTGTTCCATCGGCGGGTCGACGTGAACGACGAGGTCGACGTTGTCAACGTGCACGCCACGTGCGGCGACGTCGGTCGCGACGAGCACGCGCACGCCCCCATCTGCCGGGTCAGCCGAGAAAGCGCTGAGGTTTCGCTCACGGGCATTCTGCGACAGGTTTCCGTGCAGGTCTACTGCGGGGATGCCGGAAGCGGTCAGCTGCTTCGCCAACTTCTTTGCCTGGTGCTTGGTGCGGGTGAAGAGGATGCGGCGACCGGTGCCAGAAGCGAGCTCGCGCACGAGCGAGGTCTTGTGCTCGGTGGACGTTGTCACCAACACGCGGTGCGTCATCTCACCGACGGGCACGCTGGCTTCGTCGACCTCGTGGCTGATGGGGTTCGACAGGAAGCGGCGAGCCAGTGAATCGATGCCGCGGTCCAGGGTCGCGCTGAACAGCAGACGCTGCCCGCCAGCAGGTGTCGCGGTAAGAATGCGAGTAACGCCGGGCAGGAACCCGAGGTCAGCCATGTGGTCGGCCTCATCCAGCACAGCGACCTCAACAGAGTCGAGGTTCACGAGGCGCTGCTTCATGAGGTCTTCGAGACGGCCGGGGCAGGCGACGATGATGTCGACACCGCCGCGCAGCGCCTGCTCCTGCGGGCGCTGGCTGACGCCGCCGAAGATGGTGGCAACGCGCAGACCTGCGGCCGCAGCAAGCGGGGAGACGACAGCAGCGATCTGCGTTGCCAGCTCGCGCGTCGGCGCAAGAATCAGGCCGCGAGGATGCTGCGCGCGGGTCTTCTTGTTCGATCCGCTGAGACGTGCAACAAGGGGAATCGCAAAAGCGATGGTCTTGCCGCTACCGGTGCGTCCGCGACCGAGCAGGTCGCGTCCGGCGAGCGAGTCGGGAAGGGTATCGCGCTGGATAGCGAAGGCTTCTGTCTTGCCGTCAGCAGCAAGGACATCGGCCAGACGTGCGGGCACGCCAAGTTCAATAAAGGTAGGCATAGTGGTACTCCGTGAGCGCGCGTCAGCGCGCATAGTTCGTGTGATGGGCGACCGCGCACAGGAAGTGCGCAGAGGTTCGCCGTTCGAAACGCCAACTGGTGGAGGAGCTGTTGAGCTCGCTTCGGTCTGGAAAGACCCCGTGACGACGACGTAGCTGTCTCAAGTAAATCTGGACAACCGTTCAAGGCTATCAGTAGTGGAGCGGCACAAGCTGTATATGCGCAGGACAGCGCGTGTCAGGCGTGCAGTGCTTCGTTCAAGGTGACACCGATGCCCGCGCGCTGCTTCGCTTCAATGGCGCCGGTAACCGAGTTACGCCAGAACAGCAGACCGCTGCGGCCAGAGAGCTCTGCGGCCTTGACGATGCGCTTGCCACCGTCTGCTTGGTTGGGGCCATCGGCCAGCACGATCTTGGATCCGGCGGTGATGTAGACGCCCGCTTCAAGGATGCAGTCATCGCCCAGCGCGATGCCCAAGCCTGCATTGGCACCCAGCAGAGTGCGCTCGCCGATGGAGACGCGAACCGTTCCGCCCCCGGAAAGGGTGCCCATGATCGAGGCACCACCGCCGATGTCGCTGTTCGCGCCGACGACGACGCCCTGTGAGATGCGTCCTTCGACCATGACGGGGCCGAGCGTGCCGGCGTTGAAGTTCACAAAGCCCTCATGCATGACCGTCGTCCCGGGGGAGAGGTGGGCTCCGAGTCGTACGCGTGCCGCGTCGGCGATGCGCACGCCGGCCGGCTGCACATAGTCGGTGAGCCGCGGAAACTTATCCAGACCCTGCACCTGGATGCTGTGACGACGCATCTGCGGGTGCAAACGCGTCGCATCATCTGGATGCATCGGCCCGGCAGTCGTCCACGCAACGTTGGGCAGATGGCCGAAGATGCCGTCGAGATTCAGCTCGTTCGGGCGCACGAGGAGATGTGAGAGTGCGTGCAGACGAAGGTAAGCATCGGCGGTCGAGGCTGGCGGCGCATCGAGGTCGATCTGCAACTGCACTGTGTCGATCGTGACGTTACGCCGTTCATCGGCGCCCGTCTGAGCCGCGAGAGCAGTTTCATCGGCAGCGGGAGTTTCACCGGCTCCGATCTCTGAGTACCAGGCATCCAAGACGGTGCCATCCGCGGCGATTGTGGTCAGACCGTTGCCCCATACTGTGCGCGCGTTACTCATCCGTCCACATTATCGTGATCGATGGTGGCCGTAGGCTGGACGTATGCTGCTCGATCTGACTGCGTCCTCTGTAGAACTCACCCGCGCGATCTGCGACATTCCCAGCGTGTCCGGTGACGAAGTTCGCCTGGCCGACGTGATCGAGGCATCCGTTGGACAGCTGGAGCATCTCGAGGTGATCCGCCATGGCAACACGATCGTGGCGCGCACAAATCTCGGACGCGCGCAGCGCGTGGTGATCGCCGGGCACATCGATACTGTCCCCATCAACGACAACGTCCCCACCCGCGACGTCGACGTCGATGGCGTGCCGCACCTCTGGGGGCGCGGCACGGTCGATATGAAGGGCGGTGTTGCTGTGCAGTTGAAACTGGCGGCAGAGCTCACCGATCCCGCGGTCGACATCACCTGGATGTGGTACGACAACGAAGAGGTCGCTGCGACCCTCAACGGTTTGAATCTGCTCTCGGCTGACCGGCCAGATCTGTTCGCGGCCGACTTCGCGATCCTGGGTGAACCGTCCAACGGCCAGGTCGAAGGGGGATGCAACGGCACACTTCGCGCCATCGTGCGAACCAGTGGCGTCAGAGCACACAGTGCCCGCGCATGGATCGGCGAGAACGCAATTCACGCGGCCGCTCCGATATTGTCGCGCCTTGCGGAATACCGCGCGAAGGAGGTGCGGGTCGAGGGGCTGGCGTATCGAGAGAGCCTCAGCGCTGTGCGCATTACCGGCGGCATCGCCGGCAACGTCATCCCAGATCTGTGTGAGGTTGAAGTCAATTACCGTTTCGCGCCCAGTAAGAGCGCAGCGGATGCTGAGGCCCATGTGCGCGGCGTTCTCCAAGGCTTTGAGATAGAGATCACCGACTCAGCTGAGGGGGCGCGGCCCGGATTGGACGCTCCGATCGCACAGCAATTCGTCGCAGCGGTAGGAGCAGAGCCTCGTCCCAAGTACGGATGGACGGACGTTGCGCGCTTTTCCGCGCTTGGCATCCCCGCGGTGAATTATGGCCCCGGCGATCCACACCTCGCCCACCATGACGAAGAACGAGTTCCTCTCGCGCAGATCGATGCGGTCGAGCAGGGCCTGCGGGCGTGGCTCACAGCGCAGTGATCGCCGCTGCACGGCGGTGGGCGCACGTGCCGATCATCGCGCGCATCGCGGTGATCTATGTGGTGGGCCGCCTCGTCACAACCGGGCTTCTCCAGTTCGCCGCGCACCTGTCAACTCCGACGTCACGTTACGGTGAGAACCCGGGTCTGGACACGTTCGTCCTCGCCTGGGACGCCCAGTGGTACTGGCTCGTCGCTGTCGAAGGCTACCCCTCGGTTCTTCCCCTCACAGAGTCCGGGCAGGTCGCAGAAAATGCCTGGGCATTCATGCCGGTATTCGCATACGCGGCGCAGATCATCGGGTTGCCGTTCGGGTCGTGGGGAGCAGGGGCGCTGTTGCTCGCGCTCATCGCAGGATTTCTCGCATGTGTGATGCTCTTTCGCCTTCTGCGCGGTCGGATCGGGGTATCCGCGGCGTTATGGGCTGTCACTTTCTTCGCGTTTGGGCCACTGGCAGCGCTGTTCCAAGTCGGCTACGCCGAGGTGTTGTTCGTCCTCCTGCTGTTACTCGCCCTGGATCTGGTCGCGAGGCGTCGATTCGGATGGGTATACCCGGTCCTCGTCGTTATGGCGTTCACACGTCCCGGCATCCTCGCCTTCGCGCTGTATCTCGGGCTCTACGGCATCCTGCGCTGGATGCGTCGCCGGACTGAGCCACTCCCTGCTCGCGAGATTGTGCACATCGTTGCGTTGGGAGCGCTGGCGACGATCACCGGGTTCGCGTGGCAGGTATTCGCGGGGATTGCCACCGGAGATCCCGGTGCCTATTTGGCAACCGAGCTCTCCTGGCGCCGCAACTGGATCGGTGGCGGTACTGAGGGATTCGTTCCATTCGACGGCTGGATACAGGCCGCGCAATTCTGGTTCACCCAGTGGGGGATGCCGGGCTGGTGGGGCCTTGTTGCGCTTGTGCTGCTCGTTTTCGCTCTCGCGGGCGCGCTGTTGTTTTCCCGCCAGGTGCGGCGGCTCGGGCCGGATCTGCGGCTCTGGAGTGCCAGCTACCTGCTTTATCTGCTTGCGGTGTTCTTTCCCCAGTCGAGCACTTTCCGGCTGCTGATGCCGCTCACGCCGCTTTGGGGTGCCGTGGCGGTGCCGCGCTCACGCGGCTATCGCCTGGGCGTGCTGGCGCTGTGTGTGGCCGGGCAGTGGCTGTGGATCTATCACATGTACGCACTGGGGAATCAGTTCTGGCAGGTGCCATGATGGCGAATTCATACGCTGTTCTTCGCCACGCGCGCGCCGGCCGAATGATACCGATAAACTTGATGGATACCACCGAGGGAAAAGGAGCCACGATGGCAGCGATGAAGCCAAGGACCGGAGACGGACCCATGGAGGCCGTTAAGGAGGGGCGACTGATCATTGTGCGCGTTCCGCTTGAAGGCGGCGGCCGACTGGTCGTCTCCGTGAACGATGCAGAAGCGAAAGAATTGCACGACGTGCTCGCAGGCGTCGTAGCCTGAGCACTGACACTCGCAGAGAAAAGGGGCGGAAGATCTTCGGATCTCCCGCCCCTTTTTCCGTCGCTGTCAGTCTGTGTTGAGGCTTCAGTCTGTGTTGAGGCTGACGAGCTGAAGCAGTCCTTCGTTCACTGTGGATAGCGCCGCGAGAACGGCAGGGGACTCTTGGGTTTCTTGTATGAGCGAGCGGTACGCAGTCGTTACGGCGTCGCGCTGGACCGGATCAGCAACTTTGCCGCCGTTGAGAACACGGGGTACGAGCACGATGCCCCCCGTGCGCACTAGCCGGAGGCCGTGCTCGAAGTACTCGATGACGTTCTCGGGGTCGGCGTCGACGAGAACGATGTCATACGATGCTTCGTTCATCCGCGGCAGCACGTCGGAGGCTCGACCGGTGATGAAGCGTGCCTTCGTCGAGGGAATCTTCGCCTCGCTGAAGCTGCGCCGTGCCGCAACGAGGTGCTCGGGCTCGTTGTCAATGGACGTGAGTATGGCCTGAGGAGCACCGCGCATCAGCCAGAGACCCGAGACACCTGCCCCTGTGCCGATCTCGACGATGGATTTGGCGTTCGTCGCGGCTGAAAAGACCGCCAACTGCGCACCGATGGCGGCACTCACCGGCGCCGCGCCAAGCTCTACCGCATGTGCGCGTGCGCGAGCGATGGCGGCGGGCTCGATGATGGCCTCGCGGATATAACGTGCGTTCGCGTCGTGCTCGCTCATGACCCTGCTCCCGTGAAAATGCTGCTTCTCCTAGAGTATTCGCACAGAGTGTCCGAAGAGGGCAGGCGCGGCGGGTAGCCTATGTACATGGATTTCGGGCTCACCTTTGAGAAGCTGTTGCTGATCGGTGTGATCGCTGCTGTCATCATCGGTCCTGAGCGCCTTCCTAAGGTCGCTGAGAAGTTCGCCGGCTTCGTGAAAAAAGCAGGCGATTACGTACGCGACACGAAGAGCAAATTGCGTGATGAGGTCGGACCAGAGATCGACGATGTGGACTGGCGTAAGCTCGACCCGCGTCAGTACGATCCGCGCCGCATTATTCGGGACGCACTGATGGACGACAGTCCGGCGGCCGCCGCAGCTGCTCCTGCTGCGGCATCTGTCGCAACAGAACCGATCGCCCCGCGCACACCACTTATCCGACCCGAGTTCACTCGACAGTCGCCACCGCCGTTCGACCCCGAAGCGACCTGAGCTAGATCTTCGAGCGCATCCGGGTGATGTCGGCGTCGCTGAGTAACGCGCGCGGAATCGCCGTGACAACGGATCCACCGCGAAGGAGAAGTAGCGCGGCATGGCGTCCCACGCGCATCGTCTTGAACGTCGAATACGGCATGGTGGAAACGCCCCGTTTCGAGATCACACGGATGTTCTCATCGCCGAGCTGCAACCGCACTCGCGTGCCCGTCGGCATCGCAGTCGTGATGGCCCGCCGCACTGAGGCGCGGGTGAACATCATCGAGGCGACGATGAGTGCCGCGATCGCAAGCGGCGTCCACGCCAGAGTTGAAGCTCGTTCACCGACGCTGTCTCCGACGACGGTCAGCACGATGATGTTGATGATCAGCGCGGCGACTAACGCGGTGTACGCGATAACGGCGAGCGGGCGGGTCACGGCAAATAGTGTTGCGTCGGTGACCATGCCCCGCTGAAGGTCTGAATCGATAAGTATCGAATGAGCGTTGTCATCGTGGGCCACGTCAGAAGTCTTTCACAGCGCCATCGTCTTCAGCGCCATTACTTACAGCGACAGTGGCAGCGATCGGCCCGAGAGGCCTCGGCCGCGATGCGCCACGGTATTGGCCAGGCTGCGGATCACCTTCGACGCAGCATTTGTCGGCTCTGACAAAACCACCGGCACGCCCGAATCGCCGCCCATACGCAGAGCAGGGCTGAGCGGGATTGAGGCGAGCAGCGGCACATCATCGTTCGGCTGCGACAAGGCCGTCGCGACTTCTTGGCCACCGCCCGCACCGAACAGGTCGATGACGGTGCCATCTGGCAGGGTGAACGCCGCCATGTTCTCGACGACGCCGATGACACGCTGCCCGGTCTGGCGGGCAACGAGACCGCTGCGGATCGCGACATCCGATGCCGCGGTCTGCGGCGTCGTGACGACGAGGACTTCTGCGTGGGGGAGGAGTTGGCCGATGGAGATCGCGATGTCACCGGTGCCGGGCGGCATATCGATCAGCAGCACATCGAGGTCGCCGAAGAATACGTCGGTGAGGAATTGCTGCACGGTGCGATGCAGCATGGGGCCGCGCCAGGCGACGGCGGCTTCGCCATCGCGGAGGAACATCCCGATCGAGATGGTCTTCACCCCATGCGCGACGGGGGGAAGCATGAGGTCATCGATGCGCGTGGGCTGAGTACCGGTGGGGATGCCGAGGAGTCCGGGGATGGAAAAGCCGTGCACGTCGGCGTCAACGAGGCCGACCGCGAGCCCCTGCTCTGCGAGAGCGACGGCAAGATTCGCCGTGACAGTGGATTTTCCGACCCCGCCCTTACCGCTGGAAACAAGGATCACCCTGGTCAGAGAATCAGGGCCGAACGGCATCTGCCGGAGGGGGCGACCGTCGCGGAGTTTCTCCGTCAGAGCCTTCCGCTCCGCGGGGGTCATCACGCCCAGATCGATCGTGACCTCGGCGATTCCCTCGACGGATGCCGCGGCACGACGCACGTCATTCTCGATGCGGTCTGCGGCGGGGCATCCGACGATGGTCAGCGCGATACCGACGTGAGCATGATCTCCGTCGACGGAGATATCTCGCACCATGTCGAGGTCACCGATCGGTTGGCGCAACTCAGGATCGGTGACGCCGCCGACAGCCTGACGCACGCGCTCAACAACGCTCATGTACGGCGGTTCCCGGGCTGCGGGGCATCCGTTGCCGCGTCATCGGCGGTGTCGTCGTCAAGATCTGCCAGCAAGGATTTGAGCTCCTGGCGCAATACGTCGCGCGTGATCGCCTGTGCATTGCGCTCCTCGAGAGCCATACGCAGCGCAACGATCTCGCGGGCGAGGTACTCGGTGTCCGCAAGATTGCGTTCCGAGCGCTGCCGGTCCTGCTCGATCTGCACGCGGTCGCGGTCATCCTGACGGTTCTGGGCGAGGAGAATCAGGGGAGCGGCGTACGACGCCTGCAAAGACAGCATCAGCGTGAGCGCGGTGAAGCCGAGCGCGGCGTCATCGAAGCGCACTGAGTCAGGCATCAGCGTGTTCCAGGTAATCCATGCCACACAGAACAGTGTGAGGATGAGCAGGAATGCGGGTGTGCCCATCGCGCGGGCCACCCACTCAGTGAATCGGCCGAAGCGGTCGCGGTTTGTCGGGCGTTGACGGGCAGTGCCGCGAACGCGGCCGAGAGGGGCATCGAGCCCGGCGCGGTCAGCTTTGGCCATCATCGCGCACCTCCCTGCGTCGCCGCGTCAGTCTCGGCATCCTGCGTGCGCCAGTCATCCGGTAGGAGATAATCGAGCACGTCATCGATGCTGACCACCCCGACGAGGCGGCCCGCGGCGTCCACTACGGGCAGCGATACGAGGTCGTAGCTGGCGAGCAGTCGGGCAGCCTCGGCAGCAGATGCGGTGACCGAGACGGGCTCCATCGTCTCGTCCACAATCGCGCCGAGACGTTCGTGCGGTGGGTAGCGCAGCATCCGCTGGAAGTGCACGACGCCCAGCAGGCGACCGGTGGGAGTTTCAAACGGCGGCAGGGTAACAAAGACGGCCGCAGCCAATGCCGGGTGAAGCTCGTGGCGGCGGATCAGCGCGAGGGCCTCAGCGACGGTTGCGTCGGCGGAGAGGACGATCGGCTCGGTGGTCATGAGGCCACCGGCGGTGTCCGGGTCATAGCGCAGCAGGGTGCGCACGTCCTCTGCTTCGTCGGGCTCCATCAGATCGAGAAGCTCTTCCAGACGGCTCTCTGGCAGTTGTGCGAGGAGATCGGCTGCGTCGTCCGGCTCCATGTGATCGAGGATGTCGGCAGCGCGTTCGTCGCCGAGTTTCTCAAGGATGCGCACTTGATCGTCCTCTGGCATTTCTTCCAGAGCATCGGCAAGGCGGTCGTTGGGCAGCTCTTCTGCCACTTCGATCATGCGCCGCTCGGGAAGATCGAGCAGCGTGGTCGCAAGGTCAGCGGCGTGCAACTCCGAGTATGTGGCGACGAGTTGCTCTGCTGACTGCGATTCTCCGGGGGCGCGTTTCTCCGCAACCTCGTTCCATGTGGCAAACGTTGTCGGGCCTTTGGCGAACGGTGAGGCACTCGTCTTGGGTTTGCGCAGGAAGAGCTGGCTGACATTCCACTCGCCGAGGCGGTTGGGCTCGATGGCGACGTCTTCAATCACTGCGCCACCGGTGCCGTCGGTGAGTTCGACGCGACGGCCGAGCATTTCTGCAAGTACCCGCACTTCGCTGGGGCGCGGCTGGAACCGCCGCACATTAATCAGACCAGTCGTGAGCACCTGTCCCGAGCGGATCGAGGTGACACGTCCGATCGACATGAACACCTGGCGGCGACCTGGAATCTCAATGACGAGGCCAATCACGCGCGGCGCCGCGGTACTTCGGTAGACGATGACGACATCTCGGACTTTGCCGAGCCGGTCGCCGACGGGGTCGAAGACGGCGCAGCCAGCTAGCCGCGCGACGAAAACCCGTTGTGTGCTCACGCTTCCAGCGTAGTCCGCGGGCGGCGGAACGCGGCCTGCGGAGAGGTGTGCATGGAACAATGGGCTCATGAGCATGCTGAACCGTCCTGCTAATTCCACCGCTGTAGGCGAGACCGTCGCGTCGGTGCGTGAGTACGACGCTGCGCAGAAGACGGTATCGAAGCTGATTGCGGGCGAAGTCCCGGCGCGCGACATCGCGATCGTTGGGCAAAGCGTGCGCACCATCGAGCGGATCACAGGCAAGCTCGGCTACGCGACCGCGGCCAGGCAGGGAGCCATCAACGGCGTGCTGATCGGGCTCATCCTGTCGGCGATCTTGGTGATCGGTAACCCCGAAGTTCCTATGCAGCTTTTCCTCGGCTTCATCTTCATCGGTGTCGCGCTCGGAATGATTCTGAGTCTGATTACCTACGCGCTCGTCCGTCGCCGTCGTGACTTCGCGAGCATCACGCAGGTGGCCGCAGACCACTACGAGATCACCGTGCAGGCCGCATCGCTGGCCAAAGCTCGCCAGGTGCTGGGCACCGGGCAGCGCACCGAGGTCGTACGTCCTCCGGTGAACCTGGATGAGCCACCGCGCTATGGCGAGCGTGTCACCCCGGGAACAGAGCCTGCCGCCGCGCCTGCGACCAGTTCGTCAGAGCCAGCGACGAGTTCTCCCGCGCAGGCTACTCCTGAGCGCGTCGGCGAGCATGTGATCCCGCCGCGGCCCGCTGATCCGGCTCCGCGCTATGGCGAGCGGGTTTCAGAAGACCCCACTCCGGCTGATGCTTCCGCTGAGGCTCCGGCCGCGGACGTCGACGGAGAAAACAAGAACGACGCCTGACCGGCCATATGAGTTTCACTGTTGCACTCCCCAAGGGGGCGGTTTCCGTCTCGACAGCGTGGGCAGAAGGCGCGGACCGGGGAACGGTCATCCTCGCTCATGGGGCGGGCGCGGGCATGGAGCATCCGTTCCTGATCGGCTTCGCCGCGGCGCTGAACAACCTTGGGTTCTCGACGATGAGGTTCAATTTTCCTTACCGTGAGCAGGGGCGACGGATGCCGGGACCCGCGGCTCATGCGATTCTCACGTGGCGCGCGGCCGTGGCAGAGGTGCGTGCCCGCGGCGACGGCCCGGTCTGGGCGGCGGGGAAATCCTACGGCGGACGGATGGCCTCAATGGCTGTCGCTGAGGGTCTCGACGTCGATGGGCTGATTTACCTGGGCTACCCGTTGCATGCCCCCGGAAAGCCCGAGAAGCCTCGCGCCGAGCACCTGCCAGCGATCGCGGTGCCACAGCTGTTTATCGAGGGGACGAACGATCCTTTCATCCAACCGCTGGCGCAGTTCGAGGAGATCGTCGCGACGTGCCAGGACGCCCGCGTGGAGTGGATCGAAGGTGGCGGTCACTCATTCGAGGTGCGCGGTCAGAAAAGTGCGCCTGAAGTCGTTGGCGCTTCACTTGCGCCAATGGTGGGGGACTTCACCCGGCGTGTAACCGATCACTGAATTCGTTGCTGACGCGCCCGGCGCTGCTGCAGGCGGAACAACAGCGCGCGCAGCGTCGCCCCGATCTTCATCAGGATGATCTCGCCGAAGCGATGCTCATCTGCACGGACAAGGCGTTCAGCCAGATCCGGACGCTGTTGCCACAGATACTCGCGTGCGACCTCGGCGTGCGGAGAATTTGAGACGATCTTGATCGCATCGGCATGCTCGATCAGTACTATCGCATTCTCGATGTTCTGCCAGGTGGATCGGCTCTGCGGCTCTTGCACGATGAGACCGGTGTAACCGAGTTCGTCACGGGCATAGCGCTCCATGATGACGGCCTCAGCGATGTCGCCTTCCACCGTCCCACCGCAAAGCACCAGCACGCTGTCGGCGGTGCGGTTGAGCGAACGGATCCCGGCACGCACGCGGTAGCGGTTCACATAGTTCGCACGCTCGCCACGATTGCCATAGCCGAGGACGACGACAGCTTCTGAATTACCGGCGGGCGCGTCGGTGCCCAGCATCCGCTTACTCGATCGCCAGTGTGCGATCTCTGCCCACACGGCGAACGCTGCGAATAGCGCAGCGCCCGCCGTGAGGAATCGGATCAGTGTCCGATCAGAGGTAGTCAACCGCGCTGAACCCGCTCGATCCATGCCTCGACATCGTCAGCTGTGCGAGGAATGTCAGCCGAGAGGTTCACCGGACCATCGTCGGTGAGCAGGATGTCATCTTCGATACGCACGCCGATGCCGCGAAGCTCTTCCGGCACGGTCAGATCGTCGATCTGGAAATACAGGCCAGGCTCGATAGTGAAGACCATGCCGGCTTCAAGGATGCCGTCGTAGTACATCTCACGGCGTGCCTGCGCGCAGTCGTGCACGTCGATGCCGAGGTGGTGGCTCGTGCCGTGCACCATATAGCGGCGGTGGTGGCCACCCGCGTCGGCGTTGAGTGCCTCTTCGGCGGTGACCGGCAACAGGCCCCACTCGGCCACGCGTTTCGCGATTACCGCCATGGCTGCTTCGTGGACCTCACGAAACTTGATACCGGGACGCGCCACGGCGAACGCCGCATCCGAAGCCTCAAGCACCGTGTCGTAGACGCGCCGCTGCACGTCGGTGAACTTGCCGTTCACGGGCAGCGTGCGCGTGATGTCAGCGGTGTACAGGCTGTCGGCCTCGACTCCGGCATCCACGAGGATGAGATCACCAGGAACCACGGCGCCATCGTTACGCGTCCAGTGCAGGTAGCACGCGTGCGGACCGGATGCAGAGATCGTGTCGTAGCCCTCGCCGTTACCGTCTTCACGGGCGCGGCGGTGGAAAACACCCTCTACGACGCGCTCGCCCCGTGCGTGCTTCGCCGCGTCGGGCAGGGCGTGGACAATGTCGTCGAAGCCGCGCGCGGTGATGTCGACCGCGAGGCGCATTTCGCCGATCTCATACTCGTCCTTCACGAGGCGCAGCTCGGAGACGAAGGTGTCCAGCGCAGCATCCGTTCCGACGGTGACGTCCTTCTCGGACACCACGAAAGCGGAGAGATGGTTGGTCGCAAGGCCCAGGTCTGCGGCGACACCAGCGAGTGACGGGCGAGGCCCGATCCAGAACTCGCCGACGGTGGCATCCGCAAAGAACTCTGTGGTGGTGCGATCTGCGCGCTCGCGGAAGTACAGGGTCACGTCGTGGCCGGTGTCTGTCGGCTCAAACACGAGGACGGAATCCGGCTCGGTGTCCGTGGCCCATCCCGTCAAGTGCGCGAACGCGGAGTGCGCACGGAACGGATAGTCGGTGTCATTGCTGCGCTGCTTGAGCGAGCCCGCTTCGAAAACGAGACGGGTGCCAGCAAACGCCGCGGATACCTTGGCGCGCCGTGCCGCGGCGAACGCTGCCTGCGCTCGTGCGGCGGGCAGGGACTCAGGCCGCTCGGCCCAGCCTGTCGAAATGGTGTCCAGGAACCCGCGAGGGAAGGGCTGCTTGCGGTTCGTGACGGGGGCTTCAGCGATCGTGTCGCTTTCTCCGGTGCTCATATCTCTAGTCTCTCACTCCGACTTAGAGTGGGGAGTGTGAATGAGCGCAGACTCGCAAAGCCCGTGGTGATCCTTATTGACGTTGTTCTGGTGGTGGTTTTCTGCGTGATCGGCAGACTGTCGCATGCATCGGGCATTCTCGGAGACATCCCCGGCACTCTCGGCACAATCTGGCCGTTCCTCGTCGCGGTGCTGTTGGCCCACGCGGTGGTGCTGTTTCGACGTGCCCGCCTGGAACGGATGCTGCCCGGCACGGTGATCTGGGCGATCACAGTCGTCGTCGGGCTGCTGCTGCGAGCACTGGGCGGACAGGGGACAGCCCTACCGTTCATCATCGTCGCGACGCTCACTTTGGCATTGTTCTTGATCGGATGGCGCGGCATCCTCGCGTTGATCTGGCGGGCACGGCGCACACGCTGACGCGAAGCCATCCGCAACGTCTGTGAGACATTCTTTGCCCTCACAGACGTTGCGGTAACCGGCTAGAGCGAGCCTGCGCGGATGTGGTCGCGCACCCAGGTGCCCGTCGCCTTCAGCGAGGCGCCGTTCCACGAGCTGTTCGATGCGCACGTGCCGGGCTTGAAGGCAGCGCCGGTGCGGTCATCGTCAGAGAAGTTCCACTTGACCCAGCTGATGTTCTTCTCTTCCATCAGATCGAGGTACTGATCCGCCCGAGGGAAGTTCAGCGCACCATCTCCCGATGCCTCTTCAGCCCCGAACTCGGTTACGAAGATCGGCAAAGCGTCCGAAGCGGTGTCCAGCGCGTCAAGGTACAACTGACCATGTGAGGCCGCGTAGAAGTGGAACGTGTACATGACGTTGGAAGCGTTCACCGGGTTAGCGATGATCTCGCCGGGGCCGTTGCCCTGAGAGATGCCGAGTGAGGACCAGCCAGGCGTGCCGACGAGCACGACGCCGTCCGGATCCTGGGCGCGGATCACAGGAATGATCTCGTTGGCGTATGCGCGGATGCTGCTCCAGCTCACCTGCTCACCGTTGGGCTCATTCGCAATCTCATACAGCACAGTGCCTTTGTCGCCGTGCTGCTGGGCGATCTCAGTGAAGAAGGTCTTTGCGCGATCGACGTTGTACCAGGGATCACCCGGTGTCAGCATGTGCCAGTCGGCGATGACATACATGCCGCGGTCATATGCCTTCTCGATGAGCGTGTGTACGAGGTTCGTGTAATAGGTCGGGTTCGTCTCGTACCCGTCTTCTTGCACATATGTCGACAGTCGGATGACATCTGCGCCCCAGTCGCCGGCGAGGGCATCGAGCGAGGAGTCGGTAATGCACTGGCTGTACCACTGCAGACCGTGCGTGCTCATGCCGCGGAGCTGGACGGGTTGACCGTCATCGCCGCACAGGGCTGTTCCACACACCTGTAGCGTGCCGGCCTTCTCGATTGGCGTGCCGGCGGCAGGCTCACCGGGGCCTTCGGGATCGGGGTCAGGCTCCTCTGGCGTGCCGGAACCGCAGGACTCGGCGCTGCGCCACACGCCCCATTCGCCGGTTGTGCCGGGGGAGTCACCCTGCGTCCACCATCCTGCTGTCCAGTTCTCGCCGTTGTACGAGACGGTGTCTCCGCCGAGGTACACCTCGCCTGCAGACCACGGAGACTCGCAAGCGGCCGCCGCCGTGGCCTGTGGCACCGTTGCTCGTGCCGTATCAGCCGCGTTCGTCGCACTCGCGGATGGAGCGAGCAGCACGGCCAGCGACACCGCGCTGACTAGTCCTGCAAAGATCCTCTTTTTCATCGGTGTTCCCTCTCTGATCTGGGGACCGCATCATTGCGCCCTCTGGTCACTCCTTGGATCCGCTTCGACGGCGTCGTCGGATCAAGAAAGAATTGTAAGGAGTCTTACAAATAATAGCGACCGGCGATGAATTCGGCTAGAGGGCAGCCCAAAGTAGGGATCCTGCGAGAGGACGTGAGGATCGAGGTGGGCTATTCGGCGGGCTCGAGCTGTACGAGCAGCGCCCGGTGGTCGCTACCGGCCGCGTCCAGCACAAGCGATCCCGTCGGCTCCCAGTTGGCACTCGCCATCACATGGTCAATTGGTGCGCCGAGGAGTTCCGGATAGGACGCAGGCCAGGTGCCGGTTGCGCCGGTGCCGGTGCGTGTCGCCGCGTCGCGGCAATTGCCGATGTCACCACCGTCTACGCCAAGTGCCGCCATGTGATCGATTGTCGCGTTGAAATCGCCCGCAAGGATGAAGTCGCCTGCGGGGCACTGGTCAGCGATCCATTTCAAGTCAGACTGCCACCGTGTCATTGCTTCAACGCGTGGGGCGACAGCGTGCACGGCGACGATGGTGGGCCCGTCACCGCTGACGGGCATCGCGACGGCGCTGGGTACGGAACTTGTGTTGCTGCTGCCGTCGGCAGAGGAACCAATCACCGAATAGTCTCCGAGAGCGGGAGAGATCAAGATCGTGGTCTCCCACGCCTGCGGACCGTTGGCGACATCGCCGAAGCGCACATGGTGCACCCACATCGGATGCCCCTGCTCGCGCAACATGATCGCGATGCGCTCGCCGACAGACTCGGCGGTCTCAGGGAGTGAGACGACATCAACCTGCTGGGAGAGGATCGTTTCGGCCACTGTCTCGGCAGAGACTGCTTCACCGGCCGTGTTCCACGTGAGCACCCGGACGCTCCCGTCCGTCTTCTCTGGCAACTCTCCTGTGCCGAATCCGCGGACAGCTCCGATGGCTCCTGTCGCGGCTGCACCGAGCAGTGCGACGATGAGAATGGAAGCCGCGAACCCCCGCAACGGGCGGGCAAAGAGCAGCAGTAGCGACACCACCGCGATGACGAGGAATCCGGCGAGTACCGCCCCGCGCACAGCGATCAACTGCGCAAAGGGGAAAGTCTGCTCGAGCAGGAAAAACTGCGGCCACACCACGATTGCTGTCGCGATCGCGAACAGCACGGTGACCAGAACCCCCAGGAGACGAAACATCCCGTAAATCCTACGGTCGGACGCTGTGAATCGTCTGCCGCGCCACTATGTATTCGGCACAGTAATGTCGAAGCATGTCAGATGTGCAGCTTTTCAGCGGACCCAACGACCTGCATCTGCATTCCAACCACTCTGACGGCACCGAAAATCCCGGCCAGGTGGTTCAGCAAGCGCACGCCAGCGGCATCCGCACGATGGCGCTCACTGACCACGATCGAACCACCGGGTGGGCCGAGGCTGCGGCGACGACAGCCTCACTGGGAATGACGTTTCTGCCCGGTATGGAGCTATCGGCGAAGCACGAGTGGCGCAGCGTTCACGTGCTCGGTTACCTCTTCGACCCCGACGATGCGGCGCTACGCGCCGAAACTGATCGCATCCGTGGCGATCGAATCGGGCGTGCGGAACGTATCGTCCGCAACATCGGCCGCGACTACGACCTCACTTGGAGCGATGTCCAGGAGCAGATGGCGAGCGACGCTACCGTCGGGCGTCCGCATATTGCCGATGCCCTCGTTGCTCGCGGCATCGTCTCTGACCGCTCGGCAGCTTTTGACGGCATCCTGCACCCGCGTGAGGGGTACTACGAGCCGCACTATGCGCCGGATCCGCTTACCGCCATCGGCCTCATTACGAGCGCCGGGGGAGTGCCGGTTATCGCGCACCCCGTTACGAGCGGACGCGATCGGATGATGCCCATTGCGTTTATTGAACGCCTGATCGATGCCGGGCTTGCGGGTTTTGAGATCGAGCATCGAGAGAACACCGAAGCCGGAAAACGGACTTTGCGCGCTCTGGCAGACAAACACGATCTCATCGTGACGGGCTCCAGCGATTACCACGGTGCCGGTAAGCCGAACCGGCCCGGTGAAAACACAACCACCGACGCGATGGTGGCACGCATTATCGAGCGCGCTACGGGCACCGCACCGCGTTACCCGTAGC
>DQHP01000139.1 GCA_003524435.1 Microbacterium sp. | reverse complement strand
GTGGACGTTGCCTGGGGCGCGGAGACTCCTGCGATTCCGTCCGGTGCCGGCGGGGCACCTGCCGGTGGCACAGCCTCACCAGCGGCGTTGATCGGTGCGTCAGGAGAGTGGAATGAAGCGTCGTGTGAGCCTGCGGGCGCAGCGCCTGCATCCGCGGCGGGGACAGCCGGGAGCTGGCCGTAACCCTGCTGNNTGCTGATGTACAGGCTGCTGCTGGGTGGGGAATCCCGTGTAGTACGCGTTCCAATCCGGCGACCCGTCCTGCATCACCGGCAGCGGCGTCGCGCCGTCTGCATAGGTAGGCCACTGTTGTGCGGCCGGCGCGGTCGCATAACCCTGCGGCGCATAACCCTGCGGCGCGTAAGCCTGTGGCTCGCCGCCCTGCGGAGCGTATCCCTGCGATGCGTATCCCCGCGGCGCGTAGCCGGCGGGAGCGACAGCCTGCTGCTTCTTCGGAGCGAACAACGCGTTCAGCAACGGAATGAGCGTCGTTCCCACAGCCGCGAGAATCGCCAGAGCAACCACGATGCGCCAGTAAATGTCGCCGTACTCGAACGTGTCAGGAAGCGTCAGGAAGAACACCAGCATGCCCACCAACAGCACAAGAATTGCGATCGTGCTGTAGTAAATCACGGTAGTGAAAGTGGTGACATAACGACGTGCCGCCGGAGTGAACAGGCGCACGTGCAACAAGGCGAGCTGCAGAATTCCGACGACCAGCAGCAGTTGGAAGAACCTCTCCACACCGCCGATGTACACGCCGGGCTCTTCTGGCATCCAGATCTTGATGGCACCGACGATCAGCGCAACAATCCACGTGATCATGCTGGCAAGGGCCAGCCAGTCGGGACGCTTCGTGGCGAGTCCGGCCTCAAGAATCGCGATGCCTGCGAAACCAGCGAGCAGCAGGATCGTCAGAAAAGCACGCCCGATGATTCCGTCCTGGTCGCCGACGAGAACCCAGACGACACAGACAAGGGCGGCGGCGATCAACGCGCCAATGGCGATCCAGATCGCTCCCCTGATCAGCAGGGAAGCGTTCGTCGTTCCCTTGGACTCCGGTGTGATCTCTGACATAACGTCCCCCTCATCGTGCGGCGTTGTTCTCATCTTGCCATGCAGCATCCGGCTCGCGTGCGGGTATTTACCGGATGTGGGGAACTACTCAGCGACTCTTCTTCGCGGATGCTGCGGCAAATGCCGCCACTCTTGCCTTGGCATCCGGGGTGTTAAAGGCTGCACCGATGGAGCGTGCTTCTTCGCCCAACTGATCGACAAATGTGCGTTCGTGACGGGAGCGCACCAGACGCTTCGCCTGCCCGTAGGCACCCGCCGCCCCTGCCAACCAGAATCGTGCAATCTCATCCGCGCGTTCGCGCACGAGGTCGGCTTCGGCCGCGGCATCCGCACCGCTCACGACTTCGGCCGCAATCCCCCACTCTTGAGCTTCTTCCGCAGTGAGAAGACGATCCTGCAGAACAAGCTGCAACGCGCGTCGCTGTCCGATCGCGTGCGCGAGCTGCGCAGACACCGACAGGTCAGGAGTGAGCCCGATGTTTGCGTACAGGCTGCCGACCTTCGAGCGTCCACCGATGACGGCATAATCCGAGCAGAGCAGGATGCCGAGGCCACCGCCCGCGGTCGTGCCATGTGCTGCGGCGACAACCGGAATCGCGGACTCCGTGAGAGCACGGATACCGATGTTGATCACGCCTGCAAGCTCTGTGATCTGCGACCCGTCCTCCATGCTGCTTGCCATATCGAGCACGTCACCGCCGGCGCAGAACGCCGGACCCGCAGCATCCAACACAATCGCCCGGACGTCATCACGTGAGGTCGCCTCAGTCGTCGCGTCACGCCACGCCTCAGCGAGGTCTGCGTTGAAAGCGTTGAGTCGAGTGGGGCGATTCAGCGTTAGCCGCGCCATCCCCTCATCAACAGAGAACAGAATGGCATCGCTCATAGCATCTCCTTCGAAGCGGTTCGGGTTCAGCGTAACGGTCAGCTCACGCCGTCCAGAACTCGTTTAGCGAAACCCTCCATACGACGGCGCGTGCCGTCTAGTCGCATGTCGATTTGTCCAGGCATCCGCACTTCGTTCGGAGCGAGCGGATGCGCGACGCGCACGTTCTCGTGGCAAGAAAGATCAGCGCAAATATACGTGCCTACGCTGTCGCCACGCGCCCCAGCAGCCCCGGCCCTGCGCGCGGAGAAAAGCGCAATCTGGTTGCCGGGTTGCATCGTGTGGCAGATATTGCACATCCCTGAACGTGTGCGGCCGGCGCCAGCCGAGCGCACAACGATGCCGGTCAGGTGCCCGTCAATCTCGACGACGACGCACCCGCGAGTACTGGATGCTGGATCAGGCCACGCGAGGAAATCATGAAAGTCCCAGTCGACCAGAAGGAAATCGTGCGGCATCTCGATGAGGCGCAGGTCTTCCGGTTCGGCGTTGACGAACGACCCGCGGACGTCGGATTCAGTGAGCGCACGCATGCCCCCAGTCTATGAAGGAGCCGCAGCGTTGGCCTCGAGCTGGCCTGGTTGCGCCGACCGGTCGCGAATCAAAAAGCCGAACCCGAAGGCGACGAAGAACATCAGCACTCCGTAAACCGCGGCGGGCAGGCTGAGTTCCATCGAGCCCAAAACACTCTGCGCGATGACGATCGCCAGCGTCGCATTGTGGATGCCGATTTCGAATGACGTTGCGATTGACTGGTGCTTTCCCACCTTCAGCATCCGTGGCACCGCGAAGCCTATGGCCAGGCTGATGAGGCAGAACACAATCGTGATGAGTGCGAGCTGCGCGAAGTTCTCGGCGAGAAGGGCCCAGTTCGATGCGACGGCACCGGCGATCACGACGACAAGGATGATGACGCTGGCGATGCGCACAGGCTTGTCCATTGCATCGGCGAACTTCGGCCAGAACTTGCGCACCAGCATCCCCACCGCCACGGGCAACAGCACGATGGCAAATACTTCGAGGGCTTTGTCCCACTGCAACCCCAGCTGATTGTCGAAAGGCTGGAAGTACATGATCGCGAAGTTGGTGATCAGAGGGAGCGTGATCACGGCGATCACGGAGTTCACGGCCGTCAACGAGATGTTCAGTGCGATGTCACCGCGAAAGAGGTGGCTATAGAGGTTCGCAGTCGTGCCGCCGGGCGAAGCCGCGAGCATCATCATGCCCACCGCGAGTACCGGGGGCAGCTGGAACAGAAGAACGAGTCCGAAGCAGAGCACCGGCAGGATGAGCAGTTGGCACACCAGTGCTATCGCCACCGCCTTCGGCTGTTTCAGCACGCGCGCGAAATCCGCGACAGTGAGGCTCAAGCCAAGGCCGAGCATGATGATGCCGAGAGCAACCGGCAGTGCGATGGTGGTCAACGCTGATCCCATGAGACTCAGTGTGGCCTACACCGACGCCGGGCACCAGATACGTGAGGTTCTGCGGTCGCGGAAAGATGGTCTGTCCGCGGAGGCATGACCGCCCCAGGCACAGGTTCGTCAGAGCACATCCGCGCCCTGTGAGCGGAAGGCTCGTAGAGTGGTCTGATGAGCACGCTGGCGTGGACGACTGATCACAACATCGTTCGACGGGGCAAAGGCGCCTGCTCGTGACTTTGCAGGTGCTGGGTCTCAGTGACGCCGAGGCTGAAACGTACCAACTCCTCGTCGCGACCGGAGCGACGGATATCCCACACCTCGCATCGTTGACACGCAGCCCGACCGATGAGCTGACCGTGGCATTATCCAGCTTGCGAGATAAAGGCCTCATCACCCTGCACGATCAGGACCCTCAGCGAGTCGCCCCCGCGCCACCGGACGTGGCTCTTTCTCCTCTGCTGCGTAACGGTCAAGAGGCCCTCTCCGAGGCCAGCCGCCGGGTGACCGAACTGGCCGACCAGCATCGCGCGAACGCCCGAAGGCGAGACCCTGATCAACTCGTAGAGGTGCTCACCGGTGCGGAAGCCATCCGCTCGGCCATTCGCACTATGCAGTTATCGACCAGGGAAGAGATGCTGTGGTTCTGCCGAGCCGGGCACGTCGCTATGCCTGCGAGTGACAACGACGAAGAATTCGCGATGCTGGAGAGAGGCATCCGCTACCGCGTGGTCTATGAACAGGCGCTGCTCGAAGAACCAGGCATGATCGAATCCCTCGCCCAGGGCGTGCGCGCCGGTGAGGAAGCGAGGGCAATCGCCCAACTCCCGGTTCGGCTAGCGATCGCGGATCGCTCTATCGCCCTGTGCCCGCTCGTCCCAGCCCAGGGCGGCACGTCAGAGCCGACCGCAGCGATCGTGCGCGACAGCAACCTTCTCACCGCCCTGATCGCGCTCTTCGAGGGCGCCTGGTCGGCAGCTTCACCTCTGATCATGACCGCCGCAGGACCGGCACCCCTAGAGCATGGTGCTCCAGAGCATGCCGGCCTGGGCGGGTCTCCCTCAGCTGTGGATGCCGAGGAACTCGAACTGCTGTCCCTGCTCGTCGGTGGTGTCACCGATAAAGCCATCGCCGCTCGCCTGAACATCAGCACGCGCACCGTCCAGCGCCGAGTCAGCGACCTGATGGCTCTCACCGGCGCTCAGAGCCGGATGCAACTGGCGTGGCAAGTCGCACAGCGCGGCTGGCTTTCACCCGTCACCTCGCAGTGATCCCGTATGCCCGCACCACCGTCTGTGTGATGCTGTTGCCGTCCTTGTCGGTGGCTTCGACGCGCAGGGAGACATAGTCCGCGCGGCGTGGATGGGAGATCTTCACGCTGAAGTCGTCCTTTCCTGCCGAACGAGCCTTCACCTTCTCCCACGACTTACCATCGTCATATGAGACCCACACCTTGACCTCACGCAGCTTGGCAGGGCGATCCAGACCATCCGGGTGCGACACGGACAGACCAATCTTCTCCTTCTTCCCGGCGCGGACAGTGTTATCAAGGCCGACCGGCACGTCGTAGTCGATGCTCAGCAACGGCTGCGTCTCAGCATCCTCACCGGTGCCCTGCGAGTCAAAGGTCCACGAGGTGTCCGTGCGTGTCGAGAAGTCCCAGTGCTGGTTCTCGGTACGCACCACCGACAGGTCCAGCTCGATTTCTCCGGCCCCGACGGCGTAATCGCCCCACGCCGCATCGTCCTCGTGCAGCAACTTTCCATCCTGCGACAGACTCATCTTCGTGTCTGCGGAGAAGCTTCGCTGTGACAGCGTTCCGATGCCCACTGCAAGTTCGGGGATGCGCAACGAGAGCGTGTCGCCGGTGCGCACGGGAGCTTTATCTGGAGCGATCGCAGGCCGCACCACAGCCTGATGCCAGTCGTAGCTGACCTTCTCACGGGACTCATATGTGCGCGTCGTGTGGCTTGCACCGTCTGTGATCGGGCTCACGGAGTCCCAGCTGTAATTATCGAGCACATGCTGACGCCACAGGGTGTCACCACTGGAGACGATCTCAGTTCGCTTCTGCGGGGTGTGCAACTCGTTCTGCGTCTCAATGATGGCCGATCGCTGCCAGGGCCGCCAGGCGAAGCGCTGCTCCTTAGCCCATTCCTCTCCGCCGGCCTCGTGATAGCTGGCCGTGATCGTGGCGCTATTTTTGGCACTCACCTTGTGCACCACTTTCTCGGGCACTTGGCCAGAGCTCACCTGCATGATGTCGTACGTGACCGGTCGGTCCTGGCTGCCCTCGAAACGCATCCGAACCTTCCTCTCGGAGTCCAGCTGCTCCAGCACCGCGTCGCGATCACTCGGGTCGAGCACCATCACAGGAAGCGCGAGGCGCTCTCCACGCCCGGTGAATTTCGTCCACCACTGGGTTCCCGCGGCGATCATCAGGCCAGATGCCCCCCGCCGCCGCCGCGGCTTCCACATCCTCGTTGCCCTTGGATTCAACGCTGACAACAACGATCTTGCCCTTGACGTTGAGACCCTGATAGTCCTCCGGCGTGCCTGCCCCCGCGTAAACGAGCTCCAGCGGCCGTTTCGATTCCAGCGCGGGCGACATCCGCTCGTACCGCGGGTAGACCTCGATCGACCCGCGTCCCACCGACTTTCCGGTGAGCATGGGGGTGCCCATTTGCCAACGTGAGCTGAACTCGAACACGCCGCCCTTTGCTTTCTCGGTCGGTGTGACCCACACGGACTGGGTCACGTCGAACTTCATGGTGCCGTTCGACAGCGTTCGCCCATAAAACTCGCGATATGTGTTGAAGCCCAGGTTTCCTCTGGTCGTCGCGGGTTCGGGCGTCTCGATCTGCACCTGCGTCGCGTCCCGTGCGTCCAAAACGATGTCAAGGTCACCAGCCACTTCCAGGTCAGGATCAGTGACGACCACGGCCGCGTCGATACCGTCGATCTCGGGGGTGATCATCGCGTGCAGGAAGTAATCTCCTTCGCCCACGGTGAACGTCACGGTCTCTCCTGGCTTCACGAAGCCGATGGAGTCGAAGCGCGGGTCCTCGCCGAGCAGAACGATCGGTGTGACGAAGATGGGCTCCCCCTCGAACCCGACACCTCGGAAGGTGACTTCGTGAGTTGGCGCGACCTTGATAACGGCGAGCGTTGTATGGACCTCAGCGTCTCCTGCCTTGGCACGCAGCTCGCCGACGTACTGTCCACGGTCCAGAAGCGTCGGGTCGACATTGATCGTCACTGTCGCCGTCTCGCCTGCGGGCACGCTCACGCTCTCCGCTGACAGGGTCACGGCGCCTTCGCCGGGTGTATCTCCGGCTGCGGTGCTGATCGCCAGTTCCAGTTCCACGGAAAGATCGTCCGTACCCGAGTTCACATACGTCACCTCAGCTGTGCGAGATTCGGTGTCCTGATCTTCGAACGTGCCGAGATGCAGGCTGCCGGTCGATGTCAGGTCGTGTGTGACCGCAGTGGTCACATCAACGCGCCCGGCGCCCTGCTCGTAGGTTGTCAGGCTGGGGTTTGCGACGGCGGTGCTGATCAAAGCGTTCTTGAGTTGCTCGCCGTCCCATTCCGGATGCTGCGATGCCAACAGCGCGGCCGCTCCTGCCACATGCGGCGTGGCCATCGAGGTGCCGTTGGCCGCTGTATAGAGGTCATCGACAGGGCTGCCCAAAGCTGTTCCTGCGGCCCTGGCCGCGACGATGCCGACGCCGGGTGCGGTCAAGTCTGGTTTGACAGCAAGATCGTTCAGCCGTGGGCCGCGGCTGGAGAAAGACGCCAGCGATTCATCACGATCAACGGCGCCGACGGTCAGCGCGGCGTCAGCGGATCCTGGCGAACCGATCGTCGAGGCGCCCGGGCCCTCGTTGCCCGCCGCGACGACGAAAAGAGAGTCGCTTTCTGCGGACATCACGTTGAGCGCCTCGCTCATAGGATCGGTGCCATCAGTGGCCCCGCCGCCGAGGCTCATGTTGATCACATCGGCATCCTGGGCGACGGCCCACTCCATTCCGGCGATGACCCCCGAGGAGTCTCCAGAGCCATCGTCGCCCAGCACCTTTCCTGAGATGATCGTCGCACCTGGCGCCACGCCCTTGCGCAGCCCGTCCGAGGCGGCTCCACTGCCAGCAGCAGTTGCGGCGACGTGTGTGCCGTGCCCGACGTGGTCGCCGATGTTGCCGCTGCCTGAGAAGTCCTCCTGCAGAGCCACCTGACCGGCAAGGTCGGGGTGGGCAGCGTCGACTCCGGTGTCCAGCACGGCCACCGTGGTTCCGCTGCCGTCGATGCCTGCTTCCCACGCTGTCGGCGCACCGATCTGGGTCGTGCTCTCATCCAGCGTTGCGAAGACCGGCGCATCAAGCCAGACCTTCTCGATGGCGGAGGTGAAAGCAGGCTTGGCATCTTGGGTCGCAAACAGCTTGGCCTCATCTGCGGGCACTCCTGTGATCGCTGACCAGAAGCCGCCGGCATCAGCTGCTTCGACGTCGAGAGCCTGCGCGTTGATGCTCGACAGCTCCACGCCCGGTGCGACGCCTTCTACCGCGCTCAGCGCCGAACTGGCCGTGCGCATCTCTCCGTCGTCGTAAGCGGCAATCAGCGGCAGTGCGGAAAAGTCTGCGGCGCCGAAGCCGGCCGCCAGCAAGACATCCACGTTGAAGAGGTCTTGGTCGAGCCGCCCACTGGCGACGTAGGGCAGGGCGTCCAGCGGGAGCACGACGAGTTCACCGTCGATCTCCATCTGATGGACGGTGACGCCCTCACGCCCTGCGCCGAGCTCAAGTTCCACAGTGCGGCGATCGTCTTCGACGTTCGTGATGTGTAGCGTGTCGCCCGTGATCAGAGGGATGGAGAAGGATCCTGCGGCAGCGGCCGCGGCCGCTGGCGAGGGGCCACCCGGACCGCCAACCACGGCGTGACTGGCGGGAGCGAAACCCGCGACGACCAGGCTCAGTGCCATGGTTGCGCCGACCGTCGCACGGACGCCGGAGTGTGTGAATGAATGACGCATCTGGGAGGGCCTTTCGTGGGCTCCGGAGCAGAGAAGCTCCTTAGCTATCCACTGTGCCGGGACTGTGCGCTCACCAACAGCGATCAGGCTGCCGCGGTTGCGCCATGTCCTAAGCGCGACAGACCGATCAAACGACTGAGGGCCCCCGCTTAGCGGAGGCCCTCAGATATGTGGTGGCAAGTACTGGATTCGAACCAGTGAATGCGATGCAGGCTGATTTACAGTCAGCTCCCTTTGGCCACTTGGGTAACTTGCCAAATGCACACCCGTCCAGCTTGTACAGCCAACCGGGGGCGCGAGAATCAAGCATACCTGCCAAAAGCGGGTGCAAGAAATCGAAACGTCAACTGCCGCGCACTCCGCGCTCGCCGTCTTCCAGCGACTCCGGCGTGCGCAGCAATCCGCCCTCGCCGCGGCACGTCGCTGCGGCGACGTCCATCGCCCGATTCAGCAGACGCTGCCAGTCTTCTGCTCGCGTGGGACGCGCCCCCACGAGCCCCGCAGCAACGCCCGATAGCGTCGCATCTCCCGCTCCGACAGTGTCGACAATGCGACCAGGCAAGGAAGCGATCGGCGCAGTGAAGATGCCTGCATCGGATTCCAAAACGGCGCCGTCCGCACCGGCGGTGGCGAGCACAGCATCGCAGCCGAGCGCACGCAACCGCGCGCGTAGCGCGTCCAGATCACCGTCGTAGAGAATGTCGGCGTCATCGGCACCGACCTTCACGATCGTCGCGCCGGCTGCCATGCGTTCAAATCCGCGAACGAACTCCTCCCGATCGCTCAGCATGCCCGTGCGAGGATTCGGATCGATCGCGATCCGTGATCCGGCAAGGGCAGTGGCGGTAGCATCCACCTCCTCGGAATCGTCGAAGGGGAAGCAGCTGATCACGGCAAGATCAGCATCGGCGATCGCCTGAAGCGCTCGCTCTCCATAGCGGATGCTGCGCCGCTGAGCCGCCTCGTTGAAGACGTAGGTCGGCTCGCCGTTTGAAGCGCGTTGCACAACCGCCCGAGAAGACCCCCGCGGGGCGACGCTGGTGACTAACTGCACACCATGGTCGCTCAGGTACTCGCGAATGTGCGCTCCGGCCTCATCGTCGCCCACCATGGCGATCAGCGTCGTCGGTACTCCGAGGCGACGAAGGCCGACTGCGACATTCAGCGCGGCGCCCCCAACGAGCTCGCGCACACCACCGGAGTCGTGAATCTCATCAATGAGGGCATCGCCGATCACAACGGCATTCTGGACAGGCTGCATCCTGCCATTCTGGTGCACGGCGCGCAGTGCCGCACATCACCCGGTGGCGCACGTCACCAGGTGGCGCACGTCACCCGGTGGCGCCAACGCGAGATACTTTTGGTCGGTTGTCGGCTTGGGGAGTTCAGGAAGCTAGCGC
>DQHP01000056.1:21856-22947 GCA_003524435.1 Microbacterium sp. | reverse complement strand
CCGGTCCCCCGCGCCGTCCTGTCCCGCGCGTCGTCCTGTCCCGCCGGCCGACCGGTCCCCCGCGGTACACCCGTATGCCGAAAACCACGGATGCCGGGGCATCCGCTCGATTTCGGCATACATCTGTGGATCTGGGCATACGGGTGTACCCGGCCGACTCTTTCTGCACAATTTTATTCTCCGGACGAACCTGTGGAAACTGGCACACACGCACGTTCGCGCGATCAAGATCGAGGGATGTTTCAACCCTCAGATCTTCTCGAACGCTTCGACGGCATCGCCCAGGGCACCTTCCTGCAGCGTTTCGGCTGCACGCGCAAACAACTTGCCGAACACACGAACTCCGGCGATATCATTCGGGTCCGTCCCGGGGTGTTCGCCGTTCCGACGCTCGACCCGCGAGTGATCACAGCAGCAGCGCATGGTGGTGAACTCACCTGCTCCGAAGCTTTACGTGAACACAAGGTCTGGGTTCTGCCCGCTCCGAACAACGAGGTCCACGTCTGGCTGGGCGGCAGCGGACGCAAACACGCGCACGAGCCCTGTGCCTGCATCACCCACTATTCAGCGGGGCGATCCGGCCTCGGCATAGCCTCGGCGGCGAACGCCCTCATCCACGCATTTCGCTGTCTGGATCGCGAAGCGTTTTTCGCCGCGTACGAATCCGCATGGAACAGGCGGCTGTTGTCGGCCACGGATCGCGCGCGCATTCGCCGTGAGCTGCCAAAGTCCGTGGGTTGGCTACTCGACCTCGCGCGCCCTGATGCCGAAAGCGGATTGGAATCGCTGTTGCGGCTACGCCTGCATCTGCTCGGCATCCAACTCGACTGTCAGGTTGACATCGAGGATGTGGGCCGAGTCGATTTCGTTGTCGCCGGTCGAATTATCCTCGAAGCAGACGGCAAAGATAATCACACCGCCGCCAAACGTCACAAAGATCTATTAAGGGATGCTGCAGCGTCTGCTCGTGGCTACGAAACGTTGCGCTTCGACTACGCGATGATCGTCCATGACTGGGACACGGTGGTCGCCGCGATCCTGCCGGCGCTCGCCCGCGCTCGTCACTGACGAGGGCCAGGAGCCGAGTCGGT
>DQHP01000056.1:17179-21798 GCA_003524435.1 Microbacterium sp. | reverse complement strand
CATAGGCGAGGGCCAGGAGCCGAATCGGTACAGCCGTATGCCGAAATCTACGGATGCCGAGGCATCCGCGGAGTTTCGGCATACGTCCGTAGATTTCGACCTACATGTGTACCAGGCCACGGCCGGCAAGCGAGCAAACTCCCTGCCCCAGGGCACGGCCGGCGAACCGGCGCCCCGGAAACGGAGCGGCATGACCTACTCGACTGTGACGGACTTCGCGAGGTTGCGCGGCTGGTCGACGTCGAGGCCCTTGGCCGTGGCGAGGGCCATCGCGAAGATCTGCAGCGGCACAACCGTCAGCAGCGGCTCGAACAGCGGGCCAGCCAGCGGGATGTGAATGACCTCGTCAGCGAACGGCAGCACCGCAGCGTCGCCCTCTTCAGCAATCACGATCACGCGGGCACCGCGGGCACGGATCTCTTGAATGTTCGAGACGACCTTCGAGTGCACAAGCGCCGAGTGACGCGGCGACGGTACGAGCACAAACACGGGCTGGCCGGGCTCGATGAGAGCGATCGGACCGTGCTTGAGCTCACCAGCGGCGAAGCCCTCGGCATGGATATAGGAGATCTCTTTGAGCTTGAGCGCACCCTCGAGCGCGATCGGATACCCGACGTGGCGGCCGAGGAAGAGCACCGAGCGAGTGTCAGCCATCCAGCCAGCGAGCTGGGTAACGTGCTCGTGTTCCTTCTCGAGCACACTGGCGATTTTCTCGGGCAGCGTCGCGAGCTCTTCAACAGCGTTCGCGTCGTTCAGGACAGAGCGCACGCGCCCCATGTGCAGACCCAGCAGCAGCAGTGCGGTGATCTGCGCGGAGAAAGCCTTGGTGGATGCCACCGCAACTTCAGGCCCGGCATGGGTGTAGACGACAGCATCCGATTCGCGCGGGATAGTCGCGCCCTGTGTGTTGCAGATCGACAGGGTGCGCGCACCGCGCTCGCGGGCGTATTTGACGGCCATGAGCGTGTCCATGGTCTCGCCGGACTGGCTGATCGAGATGACGAGGGTATCGTCGCCGATCACCGGGTCGCGGTAGCGGAACTCGTGTGCGAGCTCGACGTCGGTAGCGACGCGCGCCCACTGCTCGATGGCGTATTTTCCGACGAGGGCTGCATAGGATGCTGTGCCACACGCCGTGATGATCACACGGTTGATGCCGCTGAAGAGATCGTCGAGTCCGTCGAGTTCGGGGATGATGACCTGTCCGTCGTGCACGCGACCACGAATGGTGTTTGCGACAGCTTCGGGCTGCTCGGATACTTCCTTCGCCATGAACGAGGACCATCCGCCCTTTTCTGCGGCGGCAGCATCCCATGACACGTCGAAGGGCTCGGCCTTGACGGGGTTGCCCTCGAAGTCGGTAACGGTGACTTCAGCGGGGGTGATCGAGACGATCTGGTCTTGGCCGATCGCGAGCGCCTTGCGGGTGTACTCGATGAAGGCGGCGACGTCGGATCCGAGGAAGTTCTCGCCCTCGCCGAGGCCGATCACTAGCGGTGAGTTGCGACGAGCGCCGACGACGAGACCGGGGTGGTCTTCGTGCATTGCGAGAAGCGTGAAGGCGCCTTCGAGGCGGTTGACGACGTTCTGGAACGCGGTCTGCAGGTCGCCGCTCTTGGCGTATTCCTGGCCGAGCAGCGCCGCTGCGACCTCGGTGTCGGTCTCGCTGCGGAACTCGACGCCGGCGGCGAGCAGTTCGCCGCGCAGCGCGGAGAAGTTCTCGATGATGCCGTTATGGATCACCGCGAGCTTGTCATCGTCGGCGAGGTGCGGGTGCGCGTTGACGTCGGTGGGGCCGCCGTGCGTCGCCCAACGGGTGTGACCGATACCGGTCGTGCCATCGTTCAGCGGCGAATCAGCGAGCGAGTCGCGCAGCATGCTGAGCTTGCCCGCCTTCTTGCGCATGCCGAGCTGGCCTTCGCCGTCAATGACAGCGATCCCCGCTGAGTCGTAGCCGCGGTATTCGAGCCGGGCAAGGCCAGCGATAAGGATGTCCTGGCTGGGCCGCGGGCCCACGTATCCGACGATTCCACACATGAGTTCAAGAATAAGCGCCTTATTTTGCGAGTCGTCTGAACGAATGCCAATCGCCCATAATTCTGGCGGCCCGATGCAATTCTGGCGGCCAGAAGTGACATCTGTGGCCGCCAGAATTGCAGGCGTCCGCCAAAGTTGACTGGTTCACGTCGCGACACAATCGATCCGCGTCGCGTCAAAGCTTGCGCAGCAACACCGTCTCTACGGCATGGTCCGACCCCTTGTTCAGCACAAGCGTCGCCCGGTGTTTGGTGGGCATGACGTTTTCAACAAGGTTGGGCATGTTGATTTCGTTCCAGTACCCCAGCGCCGTGGCGATCGCCTCGTCGTCGGTGAGCTGTGCGAACACGTTGAAGTACGAAGACGAGTTGCTGAAGGCGCCCTTGCGCAGCGCGAGGAAGCGGTCGACGTACCACTTCTCTACATCCGCCGGGTCTGCGTCGACGTAGATCGAGAAGTCGAACAGGTCGCTGATGGCGACGTCGTTGGGCGCAGGCGGCGGCTGCAGCACGTTGAGCCCCTCGACGATGACGACGTCTGGGCGACGCACGACGACCGTGGCATCCGGAACAATGTCGTAGCGCATGTGCGAATAAAACGGCGCGCGTACCTCGGGCGCTCCCGACTTCACCTCGGTGAGGAACTCAAGCAGCGCCCGCCGGTCGTACGACTCGGGGAATCCTTTGCGATCCATCAATCCGCGCCGCTCTAGCTCAGCGTTCGGATAGAGGAAGCCATCGGTCGTGACGAGTTCTACGCGGGGCGTGCCCGGCCAGCGGCTCATGAGCTCACGCAGCAGACGCGCGATCGTGGATTTACCGACGGCGACAGAACCCGCAACGCCGACGACAAACGGCGTGGTGCTGTCTGCTTCCTGCAGGAACTGGCTGGTCGCCACACCGAGACGCTTCGTGGCGGTGGCGTAGTGGCTGAGCAGCCGACTCAGCGGCAGATAGACCTCGCGCACTTCATCGAGCGAGAGGCGATCACCGAGCCCGCGAAGTTCGACGACCTCGGTTTCGCTCAGCGGTTGGTCAAGATCTGCGGCTAGGCGCGCCCAGTCCGCACGGTCGATCTCCCGGTACGGAGACAGAGGCAGGGTCGGATCCACGGCAGTCACGCGTTACATCGTATCGGGGCGGATGCCGCGGGCCGCACCTGTCACCAGCATCCGCCCTGTACTCTCAACCCGTGCGTCTAGGAATTCTCGACATCGGCTCGAATACGGTCCATCTGCTTACGGCAGAGGCGCGCCCTGGCGGCCGTCCGCTGGCGACGACGAGCGATCGCACGGTGGTCCGCCTCATGCGGTTCCTCACTCCAGACGGCTCGATCAGCGAAGAAGGCGTTCAGTCGCTGGAGGCTGCCGTCACCCGCGCGCGGAACATCGCCGAGACCGAGAAGGTTGAGACGCTGCTGGCGACAGCGACCAGCGCGGTGCGCGACGCGACCAACGGCGAGGACGTCATCGCCCGCATAGAGAGGGCGCTCGGACAGCCGCTGCAGGTGCTGACGGGCGTGCAAGAAGCCGAGCTCACTTTTCTTGCCGTGCGGCGCTGGTTCGGGTGGGATGCGGGACGCATTCTGCTTCTCGACATCGGCGGCGGCTCATTCGAGTTCGCCGCTGGTGAGGACGAGCAGCCTGAGGTGGCAGCATCCGTTCCTCTGGGCGCGGGACGCATGACGATCCAGTTCTTGCCGGAAGATCCGCCAGGCAAGGATGCTGTTGAGCTGCTGCGCGCCCACGCACGCGAAGTGCTCGCACCCGTGGCAGAGCAACTCAACGCCCTCCCCTGCCCTGACCACATCGTCGGCTCGTCTAAAGCGATCCGTTCGCTCGCCAACCTCGCCGGCCGCGAGGTGTCCGGACTCGGCTTTGACCGCACCGTGATGTCGCGTTCGGCGTTGAAGTCTTGGATTCCGCGGCTCGCCCGGATTCCGGCATCCGCTCGTCAAGAGTTGCCAGGGATCACGCCAGATCGCACGTTCCAGATCGTCGCGGCCGCGGTATCACTGCATACGGCGATGAAGATGCTCGACATCGACGAGCTCGAAGTGTCGCCCTGGGCGCTGCGCGAAGGTGTGCTGCTGCGCTACCTCGAATCGATGAGCTGGGGCGGCGTCGGGATCTGAGTCTGGGCCCTTCGAAGGGCCCCGCGCCTGCTGCTGAGCCCAGCCCGCTGCTGAGCCCGGCCCGGCGGTACACCCGTATGCCTAAATCCACGCCCGTATGCCCAAACACGGCGGATGCCCATGCATCCGTAGATTTCGACCTACGGGTGTCCCCGGCACAGAGGCACGGCTCCGGGTGTACCCGGCACGGAGGCGCGGCGCGAGGCGGAAATGCCGAGATGGTGGGGTGAACGCGAAGTTCACCCCACCACCTCAGAACTGCAGGATTGTTTACCGTGCGGAGCGCCGCCTGCGGATGACGAGGCCACCACCCAGCGCGAGCGCGAGCATGCCTGCGATCGCCCAGGGAATCAGGCCGGATGCTTCGCCACCAGTCGTCGCGAGCGGATCGCCCGCGTCACCAGCGCCAGCCCCAGACCCAGCCCCAGACCCAGATCCCACCCCAGGTC
>DQHP01000056.1:0-17131 GCA_003524435.1 Microbacterium sp. | reverse complement strand
CGTCTTCCCCGCCGCCGCCTTCACCGGGCTCCTCCGGCTCAGGCTCAGACCCGGCCAGCACGGTAAACAGCTGCACGGCAGAGCGTTCGACTGCTCCGTGCGGGTCGCTGGTGCGCACGTACCAGCCGCGCTCCCCCAGCTCAGCGAGCGGCCAGGTGGCCGACAGGATCGACCCCGACTCCACACCTTCGAACGATGCGATCTCATTCGCGGTGAGCACCTCGGCCGAGAAGGCGTCAGTTCCCAGCGTGCGTGAGACCGGGGCGATCCCCAGCTGGTCAAACGTCAGCTCGAACTCCTGTGGGGCATCCGCCAGCGTCGGGTCATCCGAGTCGTACTTTCCTAGCGCACCGCCCCGCTCCGGATCTTCCAGCGACGGTGAGTATGTGCGCACGATCATCCGCTCACCCACGGTGTCGAAGTGCATCAGACGCAAGAAACCCTGACCGCCCTCAGGAAGACCCTGGTAGTCGAACAGCATCGAGTACACGTTGCGGTCCATCACCCCGTCGCCGTCGTCATCGAACTGATCGGTGCGCGTGAATGCGTCGTGGTAGTGGCCGGAGAACACCATCTTCACGTTCGGGTTCGTCGCGACGACCTCATCGAGGATCCGCTGCGGCATCTGCCCGAGACCGCCCGTGGTGAGCAAGAACTCATGCTGAGCGATGACCGCGACACGATCGGGGTACTGTGCGAGCACCTCGTTCATCCAGTTGATCTCGGCGTCTGCCGGACCCCAGCCTGTGTAAACCATGATGAAGTCGATCCCGCCTGCTGACATCAGGTCGTAGTGACCACGGTTGTTCTCAAAGCTGCCGCCGTACCAAGGGTTGCCCGCGAACCGGTCCTCACCGAAGTAAGTGCCGTAGTTGGTGTAGTCCATCTGCCAATGACCGACATCGTGGTTGCCGGCGAGCACGCCATAGGGCAGCCCTGCCTCGTCGAGGCGTCGATACTGCGGATCGGCGTTCTCGGTCCACTGATACATCTGGTCGTAGTCGTTGACAATGTCGCCGGTGTGGAACAGGTACTGCAGGTTCATCTCGTCACGCTGCTCGAGCAGGTACGAGTGGATCGCCTCCTGGTGACGGAGGCGATCTTCCCCTTCGACGCTGTTCTGCTTGTAGTACTGCGTGTCAGATTCCCAGGCGAACGTGAAGTCGTACTCCGCGCGTGGTGTGTCCAGCGGATGCGCCGGCACGACGTCAGATTCACGCGTGCTGAGGTCAGCGCCGGCGAAACCCTCCGAGTGCTGCACGAGCACACGCACAGCTCCGTCACGCGTGTGCGCGGTGACGTCGACGGATGCTTCGAGCTCGAACGAGCCCTCATCCGCAGCCACGTGCCTGGTCTGCTCGACCCAGCTCGCGCCGTCAGCGGCCAGTGCGTACAGCACGACAGTGGCACCCGCATTGGCGTGCCCGGTCCACGACACCCGCACAAGCGAGCCGTCTTCGGCATCACCGGTGGCGACATCGAACAGCTGGTACGGGAATTCAGCAGATGATGAGACATCCGTCGCGAGGCCATCGGCGCTCGACAGCATCCGCACGTCTTCATCACTCAACGCGGCGGTCTCGCCACGCTCCAGGTCGCGAGCGTCGTTGACCGTGCCCGATTTCAGCTCGATGTCACCGTCGTCGAGGTCGACGCGGCGACCTTCGAGGAACGAGACATCCAGCACGTCACCGGTGGGGTCTTCGACCTTTGCCTGCAGCGTCACCTCGCCGGCTTCGACCTCCGCTCCCTCGGCGGGCGAGAGCGCACCGGCTGACGGCTGCTCTTCATAGGTGATGAAGCTCGCCGAGTACACCGAGGCATTTCCCAAAGCATCCGTCGCCGTGATCTCAACCGTGTGGTCGCCAGCTGCAAGATCAACCGATGACGTCTCGTACGGCAGCGGGATCTCAGCTCCGTCAAGCATCGCCGTCGTCGTGGCTTCGCCGATGCCAGCATCCGTCACTGACGCATCGATCGTGATCGCGCCCTGATAGGCCGAGCCGTCGACGATCTCGGTGGTCACCTCGGGGCCGGTGTTATCGACCTGCACGGTGCGAGAAACAGTGGCGTCAGCATCCGTCGCCGTCACGATGGCGGGGCCATCCTCACGCGAGGTGGTGTCCCACTCGGCCGTCACCGCGGCGAACGCGTCGTCGGGAAGCGTGAAGCGCGCGTCATAGAAGTCGTTCTTGCCTGCGGTGTCACCCATCGCAAGCTCGACCGCGGGGTCGTCATATCCCTTCGGGAACAGCGTGCGCCCATCGGGCAGGATCAGGCGCATGCCGCGGATGACGAAGTCGTCGTTGTTCTCGAACTCGTCGATCACGGGAGCGGCCTTCGTGCCCGCCCAGACGCTGACAACGAGTTCGTCGCCCTCTTGCACGTACGAAAGCGGAACAGGCGTCGCGATCGTCGCCCAGTTCGAGCCTGTGCCCTGATCGAAGATGTTCAAGATGTCGTCGCCAACCAGCACACCGTTTTTGAAGTAGTAGTCGGTGTCTGAGGTCTCGAAGGCGAACATCGGCTCAGACTCCAGCGATGCCTCGGTCTGCAGCTTCTCGCTATCGACGTCGAGCTCGATTTCGGCGGGGAACTTCTCGCCCCCAGCGATGACAGTCGTGACGCCATCGTTGACCGTGCCGCCGACAAACCCGCCTTCTTCGAGGTTGAGTCGCAGCGGGTCAGCAGAGGCTCCGAGCACGGGCACTCGCACAGTCTCGAGGGTCGTGACGTTCGTGCCATCACTCGCCGTCACGGTGTATTCGAGCCACGACTTGCCCATCAGGTCGACCGAGGGGATCGTATGGACGTACGAGCCTTCGCCCGCATCGGTCAGATTGATCGGCGCCATTTCGCCATCGACGTCGTTCGACAGCGCAAGCGTGACCGTGCGCGGCAGCACGTCGTCGGTGACGCCGAAGCTCAACGCGAAGTCTGCTGCCGGGTCAGCCTCTGCGGCCGTACGGTTCTCGATGACCGGTCCGGTGGTGTCAGAAGCCGGGATCATAAGTCCGGCAGGCACCTGGTCAGACTGCACTGTGCCGGGCGTCGCGGGCGCGAGTCCCAGCATGCGCTGCAGCGTCAGATCTTCTGCATCGGTGATGTAGCGGATGCCCTGGTTCGGCAGAGTGTCATCGGTTTCGCCGAGGTTGTAATGCCCGCGGTTGATGGAGTGACCAGTGTTGGTGGTGATCTCTATGCCACGAGGCAGTGTGTTCGACATGCCCGCAGAGAACGTCTCGACTAGATCGACGCCGAGCGTCAGCGAAGTGTCAAAGGTCTCGTTGAAATCTGAATCGTCGAGGTCGTCATTGGCGCCGTTCTTGACCCACAGCACGAGGGACTTCCCAGCGGGGATGACGACGTCGCCCGGCTCTGCCGCCCAGTAGGCCTTTTTCGAGTTGGTGTACTCATCACGCGGGTAGAGGTAGTTCATGCGGTAGTCGGCGAAGTCGATCGGCTCGCTCGTCGCGTTGTAGACCTCAACGAATTCGTAGCCGTCGGAGCCGGCGACATTGGTCGAGTCGGGCAAGATCTCGGTGACCTGCAGGCTCGAGGTGGTGACCGAGGGATCGGGCTGCGGATCGAAGTCGGGCTCTGGCTCAGGTTCGGCAGCGGTGAGCGCCTCCGGGAGGATGGTGCCGGGTGTGGGAGGGGCTGCTTCTGACAGGAGCGGCAAGCTCTTCTCAGCGATGTCTGCGGGGATGCGGTAGTTCGCAGTCAGGCCGTTGCCGACTGACCCGGGCGGGTAGTACGACCAGCTGATGGCCTCGTCACCTTGCAGTACGCGGATGCCGCGGCCTCCGCCGTTGAGCATGCCAGCCTGGCCTTCGACTCGCACGACGCGGGAGTCAGCGGGTGCGCCCCATTTCGCGCGGAAGTCATCTGCCGTGTGCGCGAACGAATCTGTCGTTCCTGAGACGAAGCTGACCCACATGATGACGGTCTCGCCCGGCTCGATGACGAGGGGCTCTTCTACGGTGAAGGGGACGTCACGTGTGCGGTCGTCGTCGTCAGCGTAGCTGTAGGAGAAGGAGTAGTTCTCGGCATCAAGATCGATCGCCGCTGTTGTGGTGTTGTGCACTTCGAAGAACTCGAAGGCATCGGCGCCGGTGTTGTTCGGACCGATCTCGGTGACCATGAGCGGCCAGTTCGAGGCTTGGCTGTCATCGGGGACTTCAGGTGTCGGTGCGGGGCGCTCAAGCGCTTCGGGCAGCACTGTGCCGGGTGAGCGCGCGGCCAAGATGCCGAAGGCGTCCATGCCCTCAGGGGCGGGGGTTTCAGGTGCGGTGCGCAGGCGGAAGTGCACGCCGAGGTCTTCGCCCATCGAGCCTTCTGGGTAGTGCGCCCAGCTGACGAGGTTTTCTTCTTTAACGACGCGGATGCCGCGGTTACCGGTGTTCGCCATGCCAGCCTGTCCGGTGACGCGGACGATCTGGGTTGCGGCATCGGCTGCGTGGTAGTTGCGGAAGTCGTCGACGGTGCGGGCAAAGGAATCGACCTTGCCCGAGGTGTAGCTCACCCAGAGGAGCGCCGTCTCATCCGCAGCGAGCGTCAGCGGCTCGGCCGTAAGCGCCTTGTCGCTGGAGTCGTCGTCGGAGTCGACATAGGAGTATGCGAAGGAGTATCCCTCAGCGGCGAGGTCGATGGTTTCGCTCGTCGTGTTGTGGATTTCGACGTACTCGAAATGGTCGTTGCCGACGTTGTTCGCGACGATTTCGGTGACGACGATCGCGGGTACGGATGCTGTCTCAGCTGCCGCGGCAGGAATAATAAGGTCGGATGCTGCGGCAGGAGCCACGGGCAGGAGCGTGGCCGCCAGCACTATGGCGCCGAGGGCGGACGGGTAGGCAAGGGAATGGCGCGGGAGCATGGAACACCAATGACTTCGGGTCGGGTAGGACACCCCGAAGCTATGGTTGGCCGCCGAACGTGAGGTGTCTGATTTGGCGTCGTTTGGTTATCGGATGGTGAGCGGCAGGTGAACGAGGTTAGCTCAGCGCATGCTCGGTATGCCTAGGGATGCTCGGCAGCACCCGCATGGCGCAGCGGCAGGACGATCCCGCCCGTGTCGATGCCGCGACGTCTATCGCGGCGTTCGAACGCAACGCTGATGAGGATGAGTACAAGACCGATCGCGGTGAGAACTGCGCCGACCCACCCGGGCGCGAGGTAGCCGAACCCGCCAGCGATCACGAGACCCCCCAGCCAGGCGCCCAGACTGTTCGCGATGTTGAACGCCGCGTGGTTGAGCGCTGCCCCCAGCAGCTTCGCTTCGTTCGACACCCTGATGAGGCGCGACTGCAACGAGGGCATGAGGAGGGCGGAGGTCCCACTCACCAAGAATGCGAAGACGAACAGACCGACCTTCGTATCAGCGAACTGCGTGTACAGGAGGATAGCGACAAGGGAGAGGGCAAGGCCCCACACCGCGGCGGTGCTGGGCTTGCGGTCGGTGAGATAACCGCCGATGAGGTTGCCGATAACCATGCCGAGTCCCATGGCGGCGAGCATCCAGGGAACCACCGAGGCGGAGAAGCCGACTTGCCTCGTCGTCACCTCTGCGATGTACGAGTACACCGCGAAGAATCCACCGAAGCCGATTGAGCTGACTCCCACCATGATCCACACGCGCGGATTTCGGAAGGCACGCAGTTCGCGTAGCGGGCTGCGCTCTGGGTTGCCCGGATATTTGGGCAGGAACAGCAGCACGAAGACAAAGGTCACGGCGAAGAGCAACGCGACAAGACCGTACACCCACCGCCAGCCGAGTTGCTGTCCGAGCAACGTTGAAAGCGGCACCCCGATCACGTTCGCGACCGTGAGCCCTGACATCGCCAGTGCGATTCCGCGGCCTTCGCTCCCCGGGCCCATGAGGCGGCCGGCGAGCAAGGAGACCACGCCGAAGTAGGCGCCGTGCGGGAGTCCGGCGATGAAGCGGAACAGCAGCACCGAGCCGAATGTGGGCATGAGCGCCGACGCGAGCGTTCCTACGAACAGGAGCACGATCAGCCAGTAGGTCAGCTTCGTCTCTGACATTCGTGCACCGAACACCGCAACCGCTGGAGCCCCGGCAACGACGCCGAGCGCGTAAACAGTGATGAGGGTGCCCGCCTGGGCGATCACCTGCTGAGGGTTCTCCTGATAGCCCGTCAGCAGTTCCTGCGCCATGCCGGGTAGGAGCCCCATCGTGGCGAATTCAGTGATGCCGATCGCGAAGCCGCCGAGCGCGAGCGCAAACAGCGCGAGATTGCGCTGAGTCGTTGAGAGCTGAGTCAAGATTTGAACCGCCGCTGCTCGAGTTCCCAATACTCCAGCCCGAAGGCCTGTCGCTCTGAGACTGTCTGATATCCACCCATCCGTTCGGCTGCGTCGATGATGCGGATGGTGTGGCGATAGATGTCCATCACTGCGCCCGCGGCCTTCTCGGAGGTGCCGACCGCGAGAAGGCCCAGCTCTGGATGCAAGATGACTCGCGGGGTGGGATCGAGCATCCGGAGGCCATCGCCGTCCACGCGGTTACGTTCGAAGTAGGCGCGGTAATCGCGAACGTACCCCGCGATGTCGTCGCCGATAAGAGGCACCCGTTTCGTGCGGATCACGTGTTCGAGGGTGCTCGGTCCAAGGCTCGTCACTCGCTCGAGGTCGGGTCGTTCGATGAATGCCCGCACCTCGGCGTCCTCGCAGCGAAGCACGACAAGGTGCGATTCGGTGGAGTGTGCACGGAGATCTTCACAAAGCGACTTCGCCGTAGGCGACGCGTCTTCGTCCAGCTCTTCTACGGATGCGTCGAACGTGGCACGAAGGTCCACACCCTGCGTCGCGATATACGCTTCGGCGCGATCTACGAGATTCAGATGGAGCGCAAGGGTCTGAGCGACGGTGTCCCCCATCGTGAAGAGCCCGTGGTTCTGCAGCACCATCGCCCGTGCCTGGCCACCCGACTGCCGCCACAGTTCTGGCGCGAGTTTGGCAAGCTCAAACCCTGGCATCACGTACGGCACGACAACGACGTCTTCACCGAACACCTCGGCCGCAAGGTCGAGCCCGCGGACGGTGTCGGTGAGTGCAACGATCGCGTCAGCATGCGAATGCAGCACCGAGGTGAACGGCAACGCATGGTGAAACAGCGCCTCGATCGTCGGCGCTGGCTGATCAGGGAGCACCGTGGCGGCCGCGTAGCCATCCATCATCGCGGTGTCGCTGAGCGTGTCCTGCGCGAGCAGCTCGTCGAGGTCTGCCCGCCGAAGCTGCACGAGCCCCTCAGGAACGAGCGATCCGAGATCGAAGCCCGAGGCCTTCGCCCAGATGAACTCCTCGTTCTTCACCGAGGTGTTTCCCCCACCATGTAGCACGAGGAACGGATCCTGGCCAAGAACTCTGGACGCGTCGACTGTCTCCACACGGAGTTCGCCCATGTCGCACTGTGCCGCCATTTTCTTCTCCCACGTCTGCCAGATTTCATTGCTCTGCCGGATTTCACTGCCAAGGGCGTGCGGTCGTCGCTAGCGACCGACCGCACGCCCAGTACTCGTTCTTAGTCTTCTGCGCCGCCCGAAAGCTCCTTGTACTCGGCGTGAGCCGCGTCAGGAGTGGCACCGCCGTGCACAACCGAGCGCACAGCCTGGATCATCGCCGCCGGCGCCTGGCGCTGGAAGATGTTACGGCCCATGTCGACGCCCGCTGCGCCTTCGGATATCGCCTTGTAAGCCATCGTAAGAGCGTCAAGCGACGGCAGCTTCTTGCCTCCGGCCATAATCACCGGAACGGGGCATCCCGACGTGACCTGCTCGAAGCCTTCCTCGCAGTAGTACGTCTTCACCAGCTGAGCTCCGAGCTCAGCGATGATGCGAGTGGCAAGGCCGAGGTAACGCGAGTCACGGGTGAGCTGGGTGCCCACTGCCGTCACGCCGAGCACAGGGATGCCAAGTCGAAGGCCGGCATCGATCTGCTGCGTCAGGTTGTGCACCGACTGTGTCTCATTGTCACCGCCGATGAATACCTGCACGGCGACGGCTGCGGCGTCGATGCGTGCAGCATCCTCCATGTCCATCGCGATGCGCTCGTCCGAGAGATCCTTGAGGATCGACGGACCACCCGACGCGCGCACGACGAGTGCGGTGTCAAGGGATGCCGGGATGACAGAGCGCAGGATGCCGCGGGTGGCCATGAGCGCGTCAGCCTGAGGAGCAAGGGGAACGATGTTGAGATCGACCCGCTCCAGTCCGCTCGTCGGCCCCTGGAAGTAGCCGTGATCGAACGCGAGCATGACCGTGCGGCCATCCTCCTGGAAGATGCGCGAAAGGCGGTGACGCATGCCGAAGTCCAGCTGGCCTGCGCCCTTCACAGGCGAGCCCTGCGTCACCTGCGGTGTGCCGATTCCGAAATCCTTCGAATCGATGTTTCCTTCTAGATCAGCCATGGTGTATTCCCTTCTCTGGCTGTGGATGAATTGGTCGTGTGAGCGGGGGTCAGGCCGCTGCATCTTTCGCTGCGGCGATGGCGTCAGTCGGAACCGGCTCGCCCGGGGTCCACGGCACCTGCACGCCGTCCTTGGGGTCGTACGGCGCCTTAACGAACACCGCACGGAAGTTCGCGTCGGAGTTGTTCACGAAGTAATGCATCTCGCCCGGATCGCAGCGCACGATGTCGCCGACGCTGAGTTCGTAGCTCTGCTGGCAGTCGATCCAGACCGTGGCCTGACCTTCGATGACGACAAAGGTCTCTTCGATCTTCGCGTGGTAATGGTTTGATGCGTCATCACCCGGGCGCAGTTGCACCACGCCGAAATCAGTGCGGGGGCCGCGCATGACGTACCCGGGGCCGAACTCGCCGAATCGGAATTCGGCGTTGGTGGTCTTCGTGAGTTCCATCGTTTCTCTTTCTTTGTTGCTTTCCGCTACCTGGCGTGCGTTTCAGCTGCCGGGCGCACGCCAGAGCGAGCTGGTTATTCCTGAGTTCATGAGTTCGAGTTGGGGTGCGTACGCGGCGATCCAGCGCTCGCGAACCTCGCGATAGGCCTCGTGTGCTTCTGCGTTGGGCGTGACCTCGCGTTCCCACGAGAGCCAGCTCTGCGCAGCATCCGAAGGTGTGTCGAAGAACCCGGCACCCGCTGCCGCGCACGCGGCCGCACCCTGTGCTGTCGACTCGGTCACGAGCGGAATGCGGATCGGACGGCCGAGTACATCGGCGACGATCTGCGTCCACATCTCGCTCTTCGCCGAGCCCCCGGCGAACACCACGGTGTCTGCACGAGTGCCGCTGAAGCCTTCGACCATCTCAAGATTCAGCGCGGCGACGATGGCGGCATTCTCGAGCAGCGAACGGAACATCGCGGCGCGAACCCTCGGCCCACCATCGAGTGACAGATTGAGAAATGACGGGGCCGCGTGTTTCCACTGCCGGTAGTTCATGACGTCCGAGAAGATCGGGATCACTCCGTCAGAGCCGATGGGGACCCCGGCTGCGGCTTCCGTGAGAACATCGAGCGGATCGCGGCCGGTCTTGCGGGCGATCTCGGTCTCTTCGTGCGCGAATGTATCGCGGAACCAGCGGATGGCCGTTCCAGCGTGGAACGCGATCGCCTCGGCCTGCCAGAGGTTCGGGATCGCTGCCGCATTAACGCGCACCCGCATCTCCGGGTCGACGTCGGGGGTGGGCAGGTTCACGAACTGCTGCCAGAAGGTGCCGGCCACGATCGTCGCCTCACCGGGCTTGGTCAGACCCATGCTGAGCGCTGCGAGCTGTGCATCTCCACCACCGAGGACGACGCGCGTCGATGTGCTCAGGCCGGTCTCTTCTGCTGCCGTGGCAGTCACGTCGCCGATCACTGTGCCTGGCTCGAATGTCTCGGGCAGGATGTCGTCGCGGAGCCCACACATGCGCAACAGCTCAGGGTCGCCCGCGCGGCTTGCGAGCGACACGAATCCAGAGGTCGATCCGTTCGAGGGCTCCATCGCGCGTACGCCGCTGAGACGGAACAGCACCCATTCACTGAGCATGAGCACGGTCGCTGCGCGGTCGTACAGATCTGGGCGGTGCGTCTTCAGCCAGAGCAGACGCGGGCCCGCCGTCAGCGCGAACGTCTGACCGGTTTTTTCGTAGATGCGCTCTTCGAGCCCGGGGTTCGCGGCGAGTGCACGCACCTCTGCCTCAGCGCGGGCGTCGACGTTGGCGCAGGCCCAGACCTCGTGGCCGTCGCTGTCGAGCAGCACGATGCCCTCGCGCATCGAGGTCGAGCTGACGGCGGCGATGTCGGATCCGGAGATTCCGGCCTTCGCCACGGCCTCGCGAATGATCTCGAGGATGAGAGCCCAATTGCGATCGGTCGCGAAGCTCATCGATCCGGGGATCCCCGGCTCAGGATCATGCTCCCAGCTGCGCTGTGAGATTGCTATCGGGGTGCCTTGCGTATCGAAGACGCAGGCGCGCACCGATCCGGTGCCGGCGTCAATAGCCAGTACATAGTTCATTGAGTGATCTCCTCCGCTCACGCTTCAATACCCTCGGCCGCGAGCAGTGCGCGGGCGACGTCTTCTGTGGTGACCAAGACATCGAGGTATCCCCCGCGCAGCGCGCCGAGAATCGCATCGACTTTGGACATACCGCCGGCGATGCCGACGACATTCGGGATGCCGCGAAGCTCATCGACGTCGATGCCGATCCGTCGCTTGTGCAACGACACATCGAGGACTTCGCCCTTGGCGTTGTAGAACATGCCCAGAATGTCGCCGACGGCGCCGAGCTTGCGGAACTCGCCGAGTTCGGCATCCGTCACATAGCCCTGCTGCGCGAGGGTGGCCTGTTCAGCCACTCCACCGATTCCCACGAGAGCCTGGTCTGCGGAGCGTGAGCGCTCAAGAACGCTCTGAATGACCGCCTCGGATCGCAGATCTTCTGCAAGCTTTGCCGAGGAGACCACAATCGGCGCCGGAATGACGGCGTCGAAATGCAGCCCTGGGGCTCCGTGTCCGCGCCGAGGCGTCGGAACGTAGGTGTTCACACCGCCGGTGAGAGTGACCGTGCTGATCTTCTCGCGCTGTTCGACGGGCAGCCGCTCCATTGTGGCCTGCACCGTCTCACCCCATCCCAGGGCGAGAGTCTGGCCGGCCTCGAGCATGTTCTGGAGGTATTGGGCGCCGCCTCTAGCGAGGCGCTGCGCGATGGCGTGCGGCTCGCTCAACGGATCTTCCAGCGCAGGAGGCACGAGGGCTTCCTCGAGGTGGAACGCCTCACGGAGCTTGCGTCCGACCTGGAACGCATCGAAGTTGCTCGATCCGAGTGTGAAGGTGACGATGCCGGTCTGGCGGCTGCGTTCGAGGAGGCGTCCGGCGGTAGCCCGAGAGATCGAGAGGCGCTTGGCGACTTCGTCTTGGGTGAGCTGATCGACGTAGTAGTACCAGGCAGCCCGAAGGATCTGTTCCCGGGTCTCCCAGTTGGTGCTGTCCGCGCTGCTCATCGCGCATCCTCTCCGGCTCGTGTGCTTCGAAAAATTCAGGGGTGTGTGGTGAGGATGCTCTCGCACCCTCACCACACGTGACGACTAGAAGTCGTAGTCGTCGATGTTGTCGGCCGTGAAGACAGTGCGCTCCGGCATCACGATGATGCCGTTACCCTCTGCCTCATAGTCGTAGCCCTGAACCGAGTTCGGCTGAACTTCGAGCTCGCCGAACCCTTCAACCTCGAACTTGTCGCCGACGTTGAGCTCTTCGCCCTCGATGAGCATCTTGGCGATGTTCACCGAAAGGGCGCCCTGTGCCTGTGCATCCCACAGCGCGAAGCGCTTGAGGGTTCCGTTGGCGATGTACTCCTTCATCGCGTTCGGAGTTGAGAAGCCGACCAGCGTGATGTCGGTGCGGCCAAGGTTCTCCAGTGCCTGGGCGGTGCCAGGCAGCGCGTTTGCGTCAGGAGCGATGATCGCCTTGAGGTCGGGGTTGGCGTTGATGAGCGCCTCGGCCTGCTGCACGGCCATCTCGGTCTGGTTCTCCGAGAAGATCGTGTCGACGACCTCCCAGTTGGTGTCTTCCGCGATGATCGACTTCGCGACCTCAGCCCACTGGTTCTGGTCCGGCACGGTGGGGCTCGAGTAGTGGAATGCCACCTGCGCCGCATCGTCAGCGCCGATGTCTTCGAGCGTCATGTCCACGAGCAGCTTGCCGAGCTGGTCGGGTGTGCCCTGGCTGATGTAGAACTGGCGGCACTCGGGGTTCACGTCCGAGTCCCACGTCAGGGTGACAACGCCCTGCTCGCGTGCCTTGTCCATCGACTGGCATAGCCCGTCCGGAGTGGTGGCCGAGACGATGATCGCGTCGAAGCCCTGACCGACGTACGTGTTGATGAGTTCTACCTGCTTCGCAGCCGAGGCTTCCGGCGATCCGAGGTACTGCACATCGAGTCCGAGGTCTTTGCCCGCGGCAACGGCGCCCTCGCCGCCCGCTTCGAAGAAGCCCACGCCGGTGAGCTTGGGGATGAACGCGATCTGAGCGCCGTCAGCGCTGCCCGAGTCTCCTCCGCCTTCGCCGCTGCCTTCAGCACCTGCGCTGCAGCCAGTGAAGGCGACCATGCCTACTGCAATGGCCGCAATCGCGACCTTCATTCGATTCCGCATCGAATCTCTCCAATCATTGGGTGGCAATTGCTTGCCGGGTAGGGGTATTGCACTCTGGGTTTTTCGGGATTTATACGTGTACGTCTGCGCGTTCGGCAGCTGTTATGGCTCCCATGCGTCGCAGGTTCTCTCGTCTGACGCGGCTGTTTCTGACGCGTTCAGACCAGCGGCCACTCCACCAGCGAAGGCTCGCCACGGTGACCAGGATCACGCCGGTGAAGACGGCGACCTCGTTCTCGGTGAGCCTGGCGAAGCGCAGGCCCTGCTGCAGGAAGCCGATCACGAAGGTCGCGACGATGACACCGAAGATCGATCCTTCTCCGCCGTACATTGACACACCACCGATGACGACGAGGGTGAGTACCGGCATGAGCAGCGCGCTCCCCACATCAGCGCGAGCCGATCCGACGTATGAAGAAAGGAGCAGCCCCACGATTCCTGCGGCGAACCCGGTGAGCATGTAGGCGCCAATGAGTACCGCATCCGAGCGAAATCCTGCATAGCGGGCAGCGACGGGATTGGCGCCGATGAGACGGGCCTGGCGACCGAAGGTGGTGCGGCTGAGCAGCACCGCGAACAGGATCGCGAAGACGATGAACACGATCAGCATATTCGGCAGTCCCAGCGTTCTGCCGCCGGCGATCGCCGTGAATTCTTCGGGAAGGCCGGACACACCCTCGAACGCGGAGACGCCGCCGAGGCCGGATGCTGCGAGCGCGAGGCCCGCGAACAAGAACTGTGTGCCGAGTGTGATCACCATGGGGTTTGCTCGCGTCACGATGATGAGCAGACCGTTGATGAGGCCCGCGACAACGGCGGCGACGAGGCCGACGAGGACGGCGACCCAGATGTTCGCGCCCGATTTGAAGGTGACGCCCATCATTATGGCTGCCAGCGAGGCGATCGACGCGAAGCTGATGTCAATTCCGCCGGTGATCATGACCACGGCAAGTGGCAGGGCGATGATTCCGAGGTACACGAAGTCCGACATCGAGAACAGCATGCGGGTCGGGTCGAGGAATTTCGGACTCAGCGCACTGAAGATGATGAGCTCAAGGATGAGCACTCCGATGAGGCTGACTTCCCAGCGAGCGAAGGGCTTCAACTTTGCCTGAAGCGTTTTCATGAGCGCGCCTCGCTTTCAACGGGTTCGTGGGTTGCGCGTGGTTCATCGTCGAGTGCGGCGTAGCGGGCAGAGAGTCTTCGCTTGGAGACAAGCGCCCGCACTCGCGAGTCGGCGAAGAGCGCGATGAGCAAGATGGCGCCGATCACGGTGTCTGACCATGAGCCGGGGATGCGGAGGAAGCTGAGCGAACTTGTCGCGGTGCTGATGAAGAGCGCCCCGAAAGCAGCGCCCACCACGGTGCCGACGCCACCGGTGAGCGATACTCCACCGATCACCGCTGCGGCGATGGCGCGCATCTCGATGCCCTGTCCTGCCTGGTTTCCGATGGACCCGACCTGGGCGAGGAACACGAGGGCTGCGAGAGCGGCGAGCACACCTGAAAGTGTGTAGGCAAGGATCACGAATCTGTTCGTCGAGATGCCAACCAGGTATGCGCCATCGGCGTTGTCTCCGGTCGCGTAGAAGCTGCGGCCGAACTTCGTGCGAGCCATGATGACCGCGATGATCACGATCAGCACGATGGTGGCCCAGACGAGGATCGGAAGCCCGAGCAACTCGATCCGCCCGATCTGACGGTATGCGGCGGGAAGACTCTCTATCGAGTAGCCACCGGTGAGAAGGAAGGAGATGCCTCGGTACGCGGCGAGTGTGCCGAGAGTCATCACGATCGAGGGGACGTGTCCGTAGGTCACGCCGATGCCGTTGATGGCGCCGAGAACTGCTCCGACAAAGATCACCGCCAGCACCGCGACCCCGATGGGTGCGCCGTCTCGCATGAGCATGGCGCCGACGATTCCGGACAGGGCGAGGGTGGATCCGACCGAGACGTCAATGTTCTTCGTGATGATCACGATCGCACTGCCCACGCCGAGTAGCGCAAGAATCACGGTCGAGTTCAGTACCCGCGCAAGGTTTGCGGGATCGATGAAGCTGTTGTGGAAGATTCCGACGATCACGATCAACGCAACAACACCACCGATGGTGATGAATTCTCGTTGCTTCAGAAAGGCCTTCATGGCTACTTGCCCTCCCTTGCTGACCCGAAGGACACATCTCGTACAGATTTCAAACTGATCTCGTCTCCGGCAAGTTCTTCGCGAATGCGGCCTTCGCGCATGACGACGATTCGGTGGCTCAGATCGACGACCTCTTCGAAGTCCGACGAGATGAGCACAACCGCGAGACCTTCTTTCGCGAGCTGGTCGATAAGCAGATAAAGGTCCTCACGTGCTCCCACGTCAACACCGCGTGAGGGTTCATCGAGGATGATGACGGTGGGCTCTGCGGCGAGCGCCTTCGCAAGCGACACTTTTTGCTGGTTGCCACCGGACAGGTTGGCGAGGCGGCGCTTCGAGCTGCCTGCCTGCAGTGACAGATCCTTCGAGAAGCGCGCTGCGAGCTCATCTTCTTTGCGCGTGCTGATAAATCCTGCTGCGCTCACCTTGTCGAGGACAGATGAGGTCATGTTGTCGACGATGTCGCCGATGAGGAAGATGCCGTGTGCATGGCGGTCTTCGGGAACGTAGGCGAGGCCGCGATCGAGTGACTTTCTCGGTGTCGCGTGGTCGAACGACTTTCCGTTCAGTTCGATCGAGCCGGTGCCGGGACGCAGGCCGTACAGCGTCTCTGCGAGTTCGGTGCGGCCGCTGCCGACGACGCCGGCGATCCCCAGAATCTCACCGGGGAACACCTCGAACGAGATGTCGGCGAAGCCCTGGCCGCTCATGCCTTTGACCCGCAGCGATGGTTCGCAGGCGCGGTCGACGGTCACGGTGCTGTTGCGGCGCTGCTGCAGTTGCGCATCGGGAACCATCGCCTGCACGAGCGCGTCGATGTCGACGTCTGCGGTCTTCTCCTGCAGCACCATGTTGCCGTCGCGCAGCACGGTGACGCGGTGGCAGAGCTCGAAGATCTCTGACATCCGGTGGCTCACATAGAAGATTCCGACGCCGTTCTCGGCCAGCTGGCGCAGCTGGGAGAAGAGTCGATCCACTTCGTGCGCGGTGAGCGCCGCCGTCGGCTCATCGACGATGAGCAGGCGAGCTTCGCGAAGGATGCCGCGAACGAGTTCGATCAGTTGCTGGTCTGAGATCGACAGCTCGCTGGCCGGTTGGTCAAGATCGATCGGATGCCCCAGGGAACTGATGACGTCGGCGACCTCAGCTTTGGTGACCTTGCGCTTGCCGAGCGCGAGCACGACGTTCTCGTACACCGAAAGGTTGGGGAAGAGCTTCGGCTCCTGCGGAACCATGTACACCGAGTTGGCGTGCGCAGCCTTGGGCGAAAGGTTCTTGACTTCGCTCCCACCGATGGTGATGGTTCCGCCATCCGGGTCGATGACACCGGTGATGGCTTTCATGAGCGTCGACTTGCCAGCGCCGTTTCCACCGACGAGGGCGTGGATCTCGCCTTCGTGCACGTCGATATTCACACCTTGGAGCACGGGGTTACCACCGTAGGACTTCCACAGATCTTCGACTTTGGCGACCACGGGTCGCTGCGTCAGAGTGTCCGACACCTGTCACCTCCACATCTTTGTGAGCAATCGCTCAGGGTGAGATCATGCGCTCACCCCTTGACTCCCACGATTGTTACATATGCTCACCCCCTAAGCAAATGTCGCAAGATAACGATTCGGGTGCTACTACGCACTCCCGCACACAGAGAACAAGAAGGCCAGCCCGGTACTGTCGCCGGTATGCACCGACCTTCCGCACTGGCGATCCTCGCGCGCGTTCTGCTGGTGCCGTACACGCTGGCGCTGGCGCTGATCGTGTGGCTGCCCGACGCCCAGGCCGCACGTGTCACCGGCATCGTCGCTCGCGTGGCCCGATCACTCGCCGCGCGTCTGGACCTATCGTTCGCGACCACCTATACCGTGATGGAGTTCGTGGCGAATATCGCCCTGTTCATCCCCTTCGGCATCCTGCTCGCGATCGGCTGGCGACGCCTCAAGACCTGGCACATGGCGATACTCGGCCTCGTCACCAGCGGCCTCATCGAGTTCGTGCAGCTCTACCTGCCGACCCGGTTCTCGACGATCTCAGACCTGATCGCGAACACCGCCGGCGCACTGGTCGGATGCCTGTTCATCAGGATCATCGGATGGCTCGCGTCGGTGCCGGCCACGACCCCACGATCTAGCGGCGCCCCACGATCTAAGGTGGAGGCGTGACACAGCACCCCACGACCGAGTCCTCTGCCGAGATGAGCCGCCGGGATTTCCGCGAGTGGCGCGATCGGCATTCGTCGCAGAAGAAGACCGAGACGGCGGCCGCACCTGACACGACAGAAGCCCCGGCCGGAGCCGCGACACCGGCCCCGACACCGGCCACCGCTCCCACCGATACCCGCCCGATCACGATCCTCACGGTCTGCACCGGCAACATCTGCCG
>DQHP01000053.1 GCA_003524435.1 Microbacterium sp. | reverse complement strand
CGGCAGGCACCGGCTCGGGGAACAGCGCCGTCAGCAGCTGTGTCACCCACGCGACGAGCTCACGATCGGTGGGCAGTGGCACGACCAGCGCGTCTCCCCCGCCGACGAGCTTCGCCTTCGGATACAAACGCTGCAGGCGCACCTTCATCGAATCTTCAAGGCGCGCAGGCGCCACGCGTAGATTCGACCCCATCGCCACGACATCGGTGAGCCCGGCACGGGCGGCACGTCGGCGCAGTCGAGCGATCGCGATGAGGCCTTCGACCTCTTCGGGCGGCGTGCCGTAGCGGTCGGTGAGCTCTTCGACCACCAGGTCGATCGCGTCATCCTTTGCTGTAGCCCCTGCCGCAGCCGAGAACTTCTGATACGCCTCAAGCCGTAGCCGCTCACTGTCGATGTACGTCTCGGGAATGCGGCCGTCGACGGGCAATTCCATCCGCAGCTCAGTGCCCGAATCCACGTCTTCGCCGCGGAATGTCGCCACGGCCTCGCCCACCATCCGCAGATACAGGTCGAATCCAACCCCGGCGATGTGTCCGGCCTGTTCGCCGCCGAGCATGTTTCCTGCTCCACGCAGCTCGAGGTCTTTCAGCGCCACCTGCATACCCGAGCCAAGTTCGTTGTTCACAGCGATCGTCTGCAGGCGGTCGGCGGCGGTTTCTGACAGCGGCTTCATCTCGTCGTAGAGGAAGTATGCGTAGGCGCGGTCGCGTCCACGACCGACGCGTCCACGCAACTGGTGCAGCTGTGAAAGTCCGTACCTGTCAGCCCTATCGATGATGATCGTGTTCGCGTTCGAGATATCGAGCCCGGTTTCAACGATCGTCGTCGATACCAGAACATCAAACTCGCGCTCCCAGAAGGCGTCGACAACCTGCTCTAGTTGGGTCTCGCCCATCTGACCATGCGCCACGGCGATGCGCGCTTCCGGCACGAGCTCAGCCAACTCGCTGGCGACCCGCTGAATCGACTTCACCCGGTTGTGCACGAAGAACACCTGGCCCTCGCGCAGAATCTCGCGCCGGATCGCCGCGGCCATCTGCTTGTCGCTGCGCGGGCCTACGAACGAGAGGATCGGATGCCGGTCCTCCGGCGGTGTCTGCAGTGTGGACATCTCACGGATGCCGGTCACCGCCATCTCGAGCGTCCGTGGAATCGGCGTCGCACTCATCGCAAGAATGTCGACGTTCGTCTTCAGCTTCTTCAGCTTGTCTTTGTGCTCGACGCCGAAGCGCTGCTCCTCGTCGATGATCAGCAGCCCCAGATCTTTGAACATCACCTGGTCTGTCAAAATCCGGTGGGTACCGATCACCATGTCGACCGAACCGTCAAGGAGCCCATCGAGTGTGAGACGCGCGTCCTTGTCGCTCTGGAAGCGTGAGAGTGCTTTGACCTTCACGGGGAATCCGGCGAATCTCTCTGTGAACGTTTCCATGTGCTGTTTCACCAGCAGCGTCGTGGGCACAAGCATTGCCACCTGCTTGCCGTCCTGGATCGCTTTGAATGCGGCGCGCACAGCAACCTCGGTCTTACCGAAGCCGACGTCGCCGGACAGCAAACGGTCCATCGGAATCGGCCGTTCCATATCGGCTTTGATCTCGTCGATCGTTTGCAGCTGGTCCTGCGTTTCGGCGAACGGGAAGGCTTCTTCGAGCTCACGCTGCCAGGGTGTGTCTGGTCCGAATGCGTAGCCCTTCGCAGACATTCGCGCCGAATACAGCTTCACCAGTTCGACAGCGATGTCTCGGACGGCCTTGCGAGCTTTGCCCTTCGCAGCCGACCAATCGCTACCGCCCATCTTCGAGAGGGTCGGGCCCTCACCGCCAACATACTTCGAGAGCAGGTCAAGCTGGTCGGTGGGCACATAGAGCTTGTCGCCCGGATATCCCCGCTTGGAAGGCGCGTACTCGAGCACAAGGTAGTCACGCGTGGTCTTGGTGGCATTGCGCCCACCGGTGGACACTTCGCGCTGCGTCATCTCGAGAAACTTGGCGATGCCGTGCGTGACGTGCACGACGTAGTCGCCATTTTTCAGCTGCAACGGGTCGACGACGTTCTTCCGCCGCGACGCGAGTTTCTTAACGACTCGCTGGTCTCCGCCGATCGTCCGACCGTAGAACTCGTTGTCGGTGAGGACAGCGAGCTTCGCCTCTGGCACCTGAAACCCAGATTCGACAGAGCCTTTAACGATGGTGGCGATACCGTCAGCCGGTGCATCCACGAGCGACTCGACGACGCGCGCAGCGAGGCCACGATCGGCGAGCACATCCCTGGCGCGATCGACCAGACCCGCGCCGGACGCAACGACAACGACCCGCCAGCCTTCAGCCAATTTTGCTGCGACGAACTCGATCGCACCATCGACGTTGCCGTGGAAGGACGGAATGATCGACGAGTGAATGCCCGCGGCCGCATCGTCGTCGGCTGCGAAGGGACTAAAGCGCCACCAGACGCCGCGGTGCTCTTGAACGATCTCGCGCAGCCTCGCGACGCTGAGGAAATCGCCCGCACCCAGATCAATCGGCGCGGATGCCCCCGACGTCGCCGCGCTCCAGGCTGCTTCCAGGAACTCGCGGTTGGTTTCACCGAGGCTCTGTGCCCTGGCGCTGGCTCGTTCAGGATCGACGAGCGCAACGGCGGTGCCGTCGGGAAAATACTCTGCCAGAGACATCAATGGCCCCGACACCGCGGGCAGCAGCGATTCCATACCCTCAACAGGAATGCCCTCGGACATCTTCTCGAGCATCCCGGCGATCGCGGGGAAAGCGCCGACGAGAGAGCCCGCACGCTCGCGCACGTCTGCCGTGAGCAAGAGCTCGCGGGTAGCCGGCAACTCGACGCGATCGACGTCGCCAGGGAGTGAACGCTGGTCGGTGACCGAGAACGCACGGATCTGGTCGATCTCATCGCCAAAGAATTCGACGCGGAATGGATGCTCCGAGGTCGGCGGGAACACATCGAGGATGCCACCACGCACGGCGAACTCGCCACGGCGAGACACCATATCGACGCGAGAGTACGCGCGCTCAACGAGCTGCTCAATGGCGGTGTCCAGTTCCAGACCGCGACTGCCCAAGACGAGAGACAGTGGCGCCGTGTCACCGAGGTTGGCTGCGAGGGGTTGCAACGCCGCGCGCACCGAGGCGACGACGACAAGTGGGCGCTCCTGCGTCCACGTCGTGATCTGTCGCAACGTCTCGAGGCGTTGTCCGACGGTGTCTGGGCTCGGGCTCAGGCGTTCGTGCGGCAATGTCTCCCACGCGGGAAAACGGAGTACCTCAGCATCCGGCAGATAAGAGCCCAGTGCTTCGACGAATGACTCTGCGCGCCGGCCGGTGGGAGCGATGACAAGGAGGGATGCCGGATGACCCGCTCGCGCACGTTTGTCGAGCAGACCCGCGATGATGGGCGCATCAAGCCCATCGACCAGGCCAAGGTCGGCATCGGTCTGCGCCCAGGTGAGGGCGTCGTCGTAAAGGGTCGCCTCTTTCAAGGCGCGCAGAATCCCTGGAACAGTCACCTGATGAGTTTAGTGCGAGCCACGGACATCGAGATGGTCGCCTTTAGGATGCTCAGATGGAACTTGTCACGCTGCACACCGATCGACTTGTACTACGCGCTCCGACGGCCGCAGATATCGATGCGATCCATGCCGCATGCCAGGACCCGGAGATTCCCCGCTGGACGACCGTGCCGAGCCCGTATACACGCGAGCATGCGGTGGATTTCGTCGATCTCGTCGCGCAATGGTGGGCAGATAGCAGCCAGACGATCTGGGCGATGTTCCATGGCGAGGCGCTGGTAGGTGTGGTCGGTTTGCACCACATCACAACGCACACAGCCGGTGGTTCAGCGGAGCTCGGCTACTGGACCGTCGCCGAGGCGCGTGGGCAAGGCTTCACGGTCGAAGCATCTCAAGCAGTGATCGAATGGGGATTCACCGAACTGGACCTCGCCCGCATTCACTGGCAGGCAGTCGCTGGCAACATCGCTTCGGCTCGCACAGCGCGTGCGCTCGGTTTTCGGTACGAGGGCGAAATGCGCCAGTCGCTCACCAGTCCCCGCGGCCGCGACGACGGCTGGGTTGGCGGACTGTTGCCAGTGGATGACCGCACACCCGTCAGCTGGCCAGTCCTGGACAGCTGATCAGTTCATTTTCTCGTACAGAGTGACGACGCAGGCACTGCCGAGGCCGAGGTTGTGTTGCAACGCAAGAGTGACATCGTCGACCTGACGATCCCCTGCGGAGCCGCGCAACTGCCAGACGAGTTCCGCGCACTGCGCGAGCCCGGTAGCGCCGAGCGGATGCCCCTTCGACAGCAATCCGCCGGAGGGGTTTGTCACTACCTGGCCGCCGTAGGTGTTCTGTCCCTCCACGATGAAGCGCTCGCTGGTGCCCTCGGGAGTCAACCGCAAAGCTTCATAGGCGAGCACCTCGTTCGTCGTGAAGCAGTCGTGCAGTTCGACGACGCGCAGATCACGCGGGTCGACGCCGCTTGCTTCATAAACCTCATCCGCGGCGCGGCGGGCGATTCCTGCGCCCACCAGCGCCATCGCGTCGCCGTCAAAGGAGTCTGGCGTATCGCTCGTCATGGCTTGTGCGCGGATGCGCACACTCGCATCCAGTCCGTGTGCGCGAGCGAAGTCCTCGGTACACAGGATTGCGGCAGCGGCACCGCATGTCGGTGGGCAGCACTGCAGACGGGTGAGCGGTCCATAGACGTGCGGCGAGGCCAAGACTTCCTCTACCGTCACCGGATCGCGGAACACGGCGTAGGGGTTCCCGGCCGCATGGCGGCGTGACTTCACCGAGATCTGCGCGAACACCGCAGGATCCATTGCGTACTTCTCGACATACGCCGCCCCGGCGTCTCCGAAGAACTGGGCCGCCGCCGGAGCATCCGACTCTCCGTGTCCGGCGGCACGTGCCTCGGTGAATCGCCACAGCGAGTCGGGGCGATCGTCGTACATGCTGCCGATCGCGCCGCGTCCCATCTGCTCGAACCCGACGACAAGAACGCAGTCGGCCGTCCCCGAAGCAACGGCCTGTCGCCCCAGCCACAAAGCGCTCGAACCGCTCGCGCAGTAATTGTTGACGTTCAAGACGGGAATTCCTGTTGCCCCTACGCCATAAAGCGCCGTCTGCCCGGCAGCCGAGTCGGCATAAACATACCCCGCGTAGGCCTGTCTGATGGCGTCAATAGAAAGCCCCGCATCCGATAGCGCCGCACGGATGGCGCGCTGCCCCATCACGTCATAGGACTCGCTGCGTGAGGGCGTGGCGAAAGGGATCATCCCCACGCCAGCTACGACGACGCTCATCTGTGCACTCCCTGTCGCAGGTTCGGTTTGTCTATCTTTCCCACCGGATTCTTCGGCAACTCGTCCATGATCGTGATCTTTGCCGGGCATTTGAAAGATGCGAGGATTCCACGCGCATGCGCGTCGAGATCGGATGCCGTCACCGCAGCATCCGCTCGAAGCGAGATGAACGCCACGGGAATCTCGCCGAGAACCGGATCGGGAGCACCGACGACAGCGGCCTCTCGCACATCCTCGTGCGAATACAGCGCGTTCTCGATCTCTTTCGGGTAGAGGTTCTCGCCGCCGCGAATGATCATGTCCTTGATACGGTCCACAATCTGCAAGTAGCCGTCCTCATCGAACCTGCCGAGGTCTCCGGTGTGCAGCCACCCGTTGACAATCGTCCGCTCGGTCTCCTCCGGTCTGTTCAGGTAGCCCGCCATCACCACGGGTCCCGCGATGACGACCTCCCCGACCTCTCCTCGTCCGAGCGGACGATCATCTTCCCCCACTACCGCCACCTGTTGACCAGGCAGTGGCAGGCCTACCGTGCCGGGCTTACGCAGCCCGCGCAGCGGATTGATTGTCGAGGCGCAGGTCGTTTCGGAGAGGCCGTACCCTTCGACGATCGTCACCCCAAAACGGGTTTCGAAGCGCTCAATGGATTCGGCGGGCATCGGCGCCGCGCCGCACACCGCGAACCGCAGCGATGAAGTATCTGGCCGGACGTCGTCTGGCAACGACGAAAGCAGCGCATAGATCGCGGGCACAGCTGAGAAGTAGGTCGGCCGGTACTTTTCGACGTCAGCGAAGAACCGGTCGCGCGAAAACCGGCCGGTGATGCTCACCTGTCCTCCGACGCGTAGCGGTGTGAGCGTTCCGAGTGTGATGCCGTTGGCGTGAAATAACGGCAGCACCAGAAGGCTGTGGTCCGATTCCGTGAGTTCGAGCCACGTCGCGAAGGACTCAGTCATCGCATCAAGATTCGCGTGCGTCAGCATGACCCCCTTGGGGCTGCCTGTCGTGCCGCTCGTGTAGATGAGTAGTGCGAGGTCATCTGCGGAGAGCTCAGCAGATGGCGGCGCGGATGCTGGTGCGCCAAGTTCTTCCAGTGTCACAGTCGGCACGCCCAGGTCGCGCTCGTCATTTTCGGCGACGACGAGAACCGCACCCGCGTCGGCAGCCTGGTACGCAGCCTCCGTCGTTCCGAGCACCGGATTGATCGGAGTGACCGCTGCCCCCAGCCGCCAGGCTGCGAACAGCGCGATGACCAGTTGCACACGATTGGGCAGAGCGAGCGCGATGACGTCGCCGGGTCCCACTCCGTGCGTGTGCAGCACGGCGGCGGCATTGGTGACGCGCTCTAAAAGATCCGCATTGGTGAGGTCACCGGCGTCGTCACGCAGGCTTGGCGCATCGGGATGTGATGTTGCGCGAAGTGTCGGCAGGGTAGCGAAATGCATGAGTGTCTCCGGGAGTAGGACGGGGCGCCGGACTGGGGAAACGGCGCCCCGTCAGATCAGAACGGGCGATCAGTTCCTGGTCACGATCGGCTCGGAGACGAGACCAAAGCCGCGCAGCTGGCCGAGAAGTTCTCGATATCCGAATGCCTGGCATGCGGAGGCGAAACCGACTCGCTGCGGACGCTGCTGAATCAACGAGAAGGCTGCGAATGCCTGCAACAGTCCGGTCTGCTTGTAGTTGCTGTTGCCGTGGATCACCACGTGCGAACGACCCAGTGGACCGGACGCGTGCACCGAATCGATCGACCTGTTGATGCGCGGATTCTCACGTGGCGGCATGCCTGCCTGTAAAGAAGCGGCGATGTTCGCCAGCGCCTCTTCTTGAGCAGCCGGTTCGAGCGGACGAATCTGCTCTTCGAACATCTTCACCGTGTCGGCAACACCGTTCATCACGGCCCGGTCAAAGACCCCGCCAATGGCGCGCACGCTACTGACGCGGGGGTCGTTCTGGAACCAGATGGGATGCGACATCCCGCCCCACGGCACCGCGACGCCCTGCTCGTGGTAGCCAGGAACCGAAACGTTAAACGCCGAAAGGTGATCCCACTCGACGAGCTTGTTCTGTTCGAGGTAGTACCAGTCGGCCTTCAAAATTGTGAAGATCGTCTGGGTCGAGGCATAGGTAGGAAGTCCCTTCCACAACACCAGAATGTCGAGGGTGTCGTATCCACCGGGCTCGAGTGCGATGTTCGCTGCGATCTCGCTCGTGGTGTACATGTGCGCGGTACCCGGTGCGAGCAGCAGATCCTTCTCAGCGAATTTGTCGCCCCACCTTTCGCGAGCAGCAAGGATCCAGTCTTGCTCCCCGGTGGTGTCGGTGTAATGCGCCCCGATCTGCAGCGCGGCCTCCACAACTTCGGGACCGAATTTGATGAAGGGGCCCGCTGTGTTGCAGATCACCTGAGCGCCTTCGAAGGCTTCTGCGAGGGCGGCGGCGTTGTTCTCGACACCGATGACTTCATAATCCGCTGTCTCGATGCCGGGGATCTTCTCGACCACCGCGCGAACACGATCGGCGTCGCGCCCGGCGGCGACAAAGGGAACGCCCAACTCGCGAAGGTACTCACAAATGAGACGACCGGTGTACCCGCTCACGCCGTAAACGACGACTGGTTTGTCAACGCTCATGATCTTCCTCACATTCCCATCGCGCCGTCAATGGACAGCGTCGCGCCGTTGACAAAGACTGCATCCGGCGAGACCAGGAATGCGATCCCATTTGCGATGTCGTCTTCTGTAGCGAGTCGTCCTGAAGGCGTGAGTGAGACAACCGCCGTCACGGCCTCATCGGCGGACGCGAACAGCCCCAGCTTCTCCATGTCGCCAGCGAGCTGCGCACCCATGGCATTCGGCACGAGACCAGGGCAGACAGTGTTGACTCGCACCCCGTAGCCGAGACGGCCCGATTCGGCAGCGGCGACCTTGCTCAGTCGCTCAACAGCGGATTTGGATGCCGAGTACGCGGCAATGCCAGGGAAGGCGATGGTCGCCGCGACCGAGGCGATATTGATGATCACGCCGCCGGTTCCGGTGCCGTCATCTTGCCTCATGCTACGAAACGCATGTTTGATGCCGAGTGCCGTACCGAGCACATTGACGTCGAGGATCTTTCGCATATTCGCGGCATCAAGATCGATAAAGAGATCAGAGATCTCGATTCCGGCGTTATTGACCACGGCGTCCAATCCGCCCAGCGAAGCCACCGCCTGAGAGATGGCCTGCGTCCACGAGGCATCGTCAGTGACGTCAACTTTCACGAAGGATGCCGCACCACCGAGTGAACGGGCCGCATCGTCGCCCGTAGCCTCATCGATATCTGCGATGACAACGCTGGCGCCACGCTCGGAAAGAACCTGCGCTGTGCGCAGCCCCAGCCCTCGTGCGCCACCGGTGACAAGGGCTCTTGTCCCTGTCAGATCAGTACTCATGTCGATCAGTTCCTCTCGTCGTTGAAAGTGTTGAGTCACAGCAGAGCAGACTTTTGGACAAATGACAAGGAAAGGTTGGACAGTCGTTCAAATTAGTAGCCGCTTCTGGCAGATCAGGCGTATGATCACTTCATCGGCGACAAGGAGGAACGATGGGCGATGTCACGTCACGTGCTGCGCGCTCCGGCGTCGATAAGTTTGCTGTCCGGCGCCGCGAACTCGCCGATGCCGCTTTGACCGCAGTCGCCGAGCGTGGTTTCGCGAATACGGGACTGCGCGATGTTGCCGCTCGCACCGAGCTCTCGCTCGGGCTTCTGCACTACTACTTTGACGACAAGGACGACCTGATCGGCCAGGCAATCTGGCAGTACAAGTCCGAGTGCGCCCGTCGTTATGACCCCATCATTGAAACGGCACAGACCGGCATCGAACTTGCCGAGCGATTCGGCGTTGAAATTGCAGCCACACTCCGCGACGAAGCCGACATGCACCGTCTTTGGTATGACCTTCGCAACCAGGCGCTGTTTGACAGCGGCTTCCGTGACACGATCATCGCCATCGACAAACTACTGAGCGATATGGTCTGGGCCGTTGTCGTACGCTACGCCGAGCTGGAAGGACGCAAACCCTCTGTCGGTGCGATCTCCGCGTATGCACTGTTCGACGGAATCTTTCTCAACTCGCTGATCGCTTACCTCCGCGGCGACTTCGAGGCACTGGAGCGACTGCGCGTCGCCAGCATCCATCTGCTGACCGGCGGCGTCTGACCCACTCTCTGGTAGATCACCGCCCATATGTCGGCTGTCGCTGACAGGATGGTTATATGCCGGAGATGCCGGAGGTGCAAGGCCTCGTCGCGTTCCTCGCAGAGCGCGTCGTCGGCCGCACGATCACGCGCACGAGCGTCGGCGCCATTGCCGCACTGAAGACCTACGACCCGCCGAACACCGCACCGCATGACGCAGAAATCACGGCAGCCACGCGCCTCGGAAAATTCATCATTCTCTCGTGTGGCGACGACCTACACCTTGTCTTCCATCTCGCCAAGGCTGGCTGGTTGCGGTGGTACGAACTCCTGCCGACGACGCTGATCAAACCGGGAAAGTCACCGATCGCTTTGCGCGTTGCGCTCGACGATGACAGCGGGTTTGACCTTACCGAGGCGGGGACGAAGAAGTCGCTCGCGGTCTACGTCGTGCGTGATCCGCACGCCGTGCCTGGCATCGCGCGGCTGGGGCCCGACCCTCTGATGTCATCATTCGACCGCGCCGCATTCGCCGCGCTGCTCGAGGGCCGACGCACGCAGATCAAGGGGGTGCTCCGCGATCAGTCCGTCATCGCGGGCATCGGCAATGCGTACTCTGATGAGATTTTGCACGCGGCACGCATGTCTCCCTATGCGATCGCAGCGTCGCTCGACGACGACGAGGTCGACCGGCTGTTCACCGCGATGAGATCGACGTTGACGGATGCTCTCGCCGCAGCATCCGGAAAGCCGCCTGCCGACCTCAAAGACGCCAAACGCTCCGGCTTCCAGGTACACGCACGCCGCGGCAAAGCCTGCCCGGTCTGCGGCGACACGGTACGCAGCGTTTTCTTCGCTGACCGTTCGCTGGAATACTGCCCCACCTGCCAAACCGGGGGCAAGGTTCTCGCCGACCGGCGGCTGTCACGCCTATTGAAGTGAACGCTGACCGCCCTGCCGCGATGACTTCCCGCCTACTCGGAATGAAATGGACGCTCTCGCGTTGAGTACACTGAGCATCAACGTGCTCCGGGGTCGGTGAGAATCCGAACCGGCGGTAATAGTCCGCGAGCGTCCTGAGAAATCAGAATGCCGATCCGGTGGAATTCCGGGACCGACGGTGGTGCGAGAGAAATCTCGCTAGTCCGGAAGGGAGGCAGCACGGGGCGCGAGAGCGCTGTGTCGGTCATCCCCGGAGTCAAACCAAAGGACGACGGATGGCAGTGCACGAACGTGAACGCCGAGCGATGGCTCGCGCTATTGACGTTGCGTCCCTCGGCCCCCGCGGTATCAACCCACAGGTCGGCGCCGTCATCCTCTCCCCCACCGGAGAGATCCTCGCAGAAGGCTGGCATCAGGGCGCCGGAACCGCACACGCTGAAGTCGACGCGCTTTCGAAGCTCTCTGAGGGTGTGGCGCGCGGCGCAACAGCGGTTGTCACACTTGAGCCATGCAATCACACCGGCCGAACCGGCCCGTGCGCTCTGGCCCTGATCGAGGCTGGCATCAGCCGTGTTGTGTATGCGCTCGATGATCCCGGTGCTGTTTCCGGCGGCGGCGCAGAGCGACTGCGTGCCGCAGGTGTCGACGTCGAAGCCGGAGAACAAGCGGATGCGGTCCGCGTGTTGATCGCTGATTGGCTCACCGCGCACCGCCTTGGCCGTCCGCACATCACCGTGAAATGGGCACAGAGCTTGGACGGACGGGCCGCGGCCGCAGACGGCTCCAGCCAGTGGATCACCGGACCAGATGCGCGCGCGGATGTGCACCACCGCCGCGCGGAAGCCGCGGCGATCGTCGTCGGGACCGGCACTGTGCTCGCCGATGATCCCGCGCTCACGGCGCGCGACGGTGAACGTCTTTTCGAGCAACAGCCGATCCCGGTCGTCATCGGCTCCCNNTCGGCTCGCGAGCAACTCCGTCGGATGCCGCGCTACACCGCCACCCCCATGAACCGCTGTTTTACGACACTCGCGATTTGCCTGCAGTCATGGCAGATCTTCATGAACGTGGCATCCAGAACGTGTTCGTCGAAGGCGGTCCGACGCTGGCCAGCGCGTTCATCGCTGCCGGCCTCGTCGATCGCGTTTTGGTGTATATCGCTCCAGTGCTGCTCGGCGGTGACCGCCTGGCGCTCGCGGATCTCGGCGTGACGACCATCACTGCTGCCCGCCGCCTCACGATCGACGAGTGGATACCGCTGGGCGCGGATCTGCTCGCTATTGCCCGACCTGATCGAAACGAAGGAGTCCACTGATGTTCACCGGAATCATCGAAGAGATTGGTGAGATCACCGCCATCGCGCCGTCCGGCGACGGTTGGCGCGTCACCATTCGCGCTCCCAAAGCCACCGGCGACGCCGTGCACGGCGAATCCATCGCCGTCTCGGGCGTCTGCCTGACCGTCGTCGGATCCGCCGCTGACACCTTCGACACCGACGTCATGAAGCAGACACTCGATGTCTCTGCGCTCGCGAGCGCATCCGTCGGCACCCGCGTCAACATTGAGAAGGCGATGCCCGTCGGCGCGCGTCTGGGCGGGCACATCGTTCAGGGACACGTTGACGGCGTTGGCCACGTCTTGGATGTGCGTCCCGGCGCACAGTGGAGCGTGCTGCGCATCTCGCTGCCAGAGAACCTCGCACCGCTTGTTGTGGATAAGGGTTCGATCTCCGTCGACGGCACCTCCCTCACCGTCAGTGCGGTGAGCTCCCCTTCGAGCGACAGCGCATGGTTCGAAATCTCACTCATCCCGGAAACTCTCGAAGCCACCACACTCGGATCGCGCAGCATCGGCGATCGCGTCAACCTGGAAACCGACATCCTCGCCCGTCACGTAGAGCGTCTGCTTGCGTTCCGCGCTGTCCCGGAAGGAGGCTCGAAATGAGCCTTGCCACTATCGAAGAAGCCCTCGCATCGCTTCGTGCGGGCCGTCCCGTCATTGTTGCCGATGACGAGGATCGCGAGAACGAAGGAGATGTCATTCTCTCCGCCGAACTCGCCACCCCGGAATGGGTCGCCTGGACAGTGCGCTGGTCATCTGGCTTCATCTGCGCACCGATGCCGGCAGATCTCGCCGACACATTGAATCTGCCGCCGATGGTCCAATCCAACGAGGATGCACGCTCGACGGCGTACACCGTCAGCGTGGATGCCGCGGAAGGTGTGACGACCGGCATCAGCGCATCGGACCGCGCCCACACGCTCAACGTTCTCTCGAACCCTGAATCGACCGCGACAAGCGTCATTCGTCCCGGACATGTGCTGCCCCTTCGTGCTGTCGACGGAGGTGTGCGAGAACGCAGCGGTCACACCGAAGCCGCCGTCGACCTGATGCGTCTTGCTGGCTTGCAACCTGTCGGAGCAATTGCCGAAGTCGTCGCCGAGGACGGCAGCATGATGCGACTTCCCGGGCTCATCGAGCTGGGAGCGCGTGATGACGTTCCTGTCATCACCATCGAACAGTTGATCAAACACCTCAACGAGACCGATCCGCTGGACGGACCTGTGGAATCATCGCGCTCCGGCCGACGCCGCGTGAGTCTGCGAGCGGATGCTACGGTGCCGACCGTGCACGGCACGTTCCGAATGCTCGCGTACAAAGATCGCGTCACCGGCACCGATCACCTCGCGGTTGTGTCCGGCGAGTTGGAGGAGACCGCGCTCGTGCGGGTGCACTCCGAATGTTTGACCGGTGAAGCCTTCGGTTCGCTGAAGTGCGAATGCGGACCCCAATTGGAGGCTGCGCTTGATGCAATCGCGAAGGACGGCGGCGTCGTGGTCTATATGCGCGGCCACGAGGGGCGCGGCATCGGCCTGATTAACAAGCTGCGTGCCTACGGCCTCCAAGAGGGCGGGCTCGACACCGTGGATGCGAACCTCGCTCTCGGTCTGCCCGCTGATGCGCGCGAATACGCGGCAGCAGCCGGCATCCTCAGCGATCTCGGCGTCTCAAAAATCCGTCTGCTGACGAACAACACCGATAAAACGAACAAACTGCGCGAACTCGGACTCGATGTCGTCGAGCAGGTGCCGCTGATCGTTGGGGTCGGTCCGAACAATCACCAGTATCTTCAGACCAAACGCGACCGCATGGGCCACATCATCGGCGAAGCCGAGCTCACTGAAGCGCTCGCCCAGGGAAGGAACAACGAATGAGCCACGAAGGCGCACCCCAGACATCTGACCAAATCGACGCGACCGGATTGAATGTCGTCATCATCGCTGGCACCTGGCATGAGGTCATCACCGATGGAATGATCGCCGGAGCGGAGCGTGTTCTTAATGCCGCGAACGCAACGCACCGCCTCGTGCGCGTGCCAGGATCGTTCGAACTCGCTGTCGCCGCACAGGCGGCTTTCGCGGGCGGCGCCGATGCCGTGGTGGCACTCGGGGTGATTATCAGAGGCGGCACGCCGCACTTCGAGTACGTCTCATCTGCAACCACCGATGGGCTGGGCCGCGTCGCCTTGGATGCGGGCAAGCCGGTGGGCTTCGGTGTGCTGACTGTCGACGACGAGCAGCAGGGCCTTGACCGAGCGGGACTCGCTGATTCGAAAGAGGATAAGGGCGCAGAGGCTGCAGATGCCGCGCTGCGTACTGCGCTGGTGATCCGGACCCTTCGAGAGGCTCATTAGCCGGATCGCTGAGGCTCGCCTTCCTAGCGGTTGCCCTCGCACGAAGATAGCGTGAGGGTATGGAGACCCTCCGACACGTCGTCGTCTTTATTCACCTCATCGGCTTCGCCACGCTTTTCGGCGCGTGGGCGGTGCAAGCCTTCGGCGGAAAGCGCGAGTTCACACGCCTGATGAACACCGGAATGGCAATTGCCGCTGTCGCCGGTCTGGCTCTTGCTGCGCCGTGGGGAATCGACGAGATGAACTACGCCAAGATCGGCACCAAGCTCGTGGTGCTGCTCATTATCGGCGCTCTCCTCGGCATCGGCCTGGCGAAGCAGCGCAAGTCCGGTGGCGTCCCCGCTGCGATGTTCTGGCTCGTCGGCATCCTCACGCTGGTGAATGCGGGCATCGCTGTTCTCTGGCGATAAGCCCACACGTATAATCGACTCGTTGCCGTAACGCGCCCATCATTGAGGCTGAGGCGTCGCTACCCCCGAGAAGCTCCGCAGACACGCGCGTCAGCGGAACCGATCTACGGCTCTATTCACATATGCCTCATGATCGGAGAACCCCATGCGTTATCTGCTTCGCACTGCTGTCGTCTTGTCCGCTTCCGCGCTTGTTCTCGCCGGTTGTGCGGCTGACGGAGGCGGAGACTCCGGTGGCGGCGAAGCGGGAGAGCTAAAGGGATCAGGCAGCGGAGCCGATTGCGTCATCGATGCGACAGTGCCGCTGGGTGCGGCGCTGAGCCTGACCGGCGGCGCCGCCAGCTATGGCGAATCACAGCAGAAGGGCCTCGAGTTGGCGCTCGAAGAGCTCAATGCACAAGAAGGCGTGAGCTACGACCTCACGATCGAAGACGACGGCACCGACCCGCGCCAGGCGATCACCGTCTTCGAGGGCTTTGCCGCCAATGGCACCAGCGCCGTCATCGGACCGACGCTCTCCAACACAGCTTTCCAAGCCCAGCCTGTCGCCCAGGAAGCTGGCCTCCCTGTGCTTGCAATCTCGAACACAGCAGACGGCATCACCGCACAGGGCGACTTCATCTTCCGCGACTCCCTCACCGAGGGACAGGTCATCCCGCAGACGATCTCTGCGGCAACGGAAAAGCTTGGCATCGAGAAGGTCGTCGTGATGTACAGCAATGACGATGCCTTCACCGAATCGGGATATGACGTCATGGCTTCCTCGCTTGAAGACGAAGGCGTCGAGGTGCTCGACACCCTGACGTTCTCCGTGAGCGACACCGACTTCCGCAGCCTGCTGACTGCCGCGAAGGAACTCAAGCCGGACGCGATCGTTGTCTCCGCGCTGATCGAAGCTGCCATCCCGTTGGTTACCCAAGCGCGCGAGCTCGGCATCGACCAGCCGATCATCGGTGGCAACGGCTTCAACAACCCGCAGCTGATGGCAGATTCCGGTGACGCTGCGGAAGGCGTAATCGTCGGCGCCGCGTGGAATTCTGCGTCAGACAGCCCCGAGAACACCGAGTACATGGCGGCGTTCGAGGAGCAGTTCGGCTCGGCGCCTGACCAGTTCGCGACGCAGGCGTACACGGGCCTGAAGGTCATCGACCACGCGGTGCGCGCAAACTGCTCGGGTGAGCGCACCGACATCCAGGATGGCCTCACCCAGGTGAAAGATCTCGCGACACCGCTGGGCTCACTGACGATCAACGGTGACCGCGATGCCGAGCACCCCGCTGTTGTGCAGATCGTCAAGGACGGCTCCTTCGCCGTACTGGACTGATCGCCCCGCGCGGTCTGAGGAAACACTATGCTGCAGCAGTTACTCAACGGCCTGTTCCTCGGTTCGATCTATGCGCTGTTCGCCATCGGATTCACCCTGGTGTTCGGCATACTCGATCGACTGAACCTGGCCCACCCGTCTGCGTTCGCCGCCTCGGCATTCGTAGGGATCTGGCTCACTGAGATGTTCGATCTCCCTATTGGCGTCGTGCTGATCTTGGTGTTCCTCTTCGGCGGGATCCTGGGGTTGCTCATCGAGCGGATCGCCTTCCGCCCGTTGCGGGATCGACCAGATGCCCACTTCGCCGGGCTGATCTCCTCGATCGCGCTCGGCGGCATGGTTATCGCTCTACTGCAGGCGTTCTTCGGCCCCAATACGCGACGTTTCCCGGCCGGAACGGCCCCTGAGGATTCGGTGGAGTTCGCCGGGGTGACCGCAGGCTACCTGCAGCTCGCAATCCTCGCCATCTCGCTGGGGCTCATGATCGCCCTGACGATTCTGGTGAAACACTCATCGCTGGGTCGTTCGATGCGAGCTGTGGCAGAAAATCCCACGGCCGCCCGCGTCCTCGGCGTCAACGTCGATCGTGTGACTTCTCTCACCTTTGCGATCTCCACAGCACTGGGCGCCGTGGCGGGTGTGCTGTTCGCGCTCAACGTCAACAGTGCACAACTCGGTATGGGCAGCGCAATCGAGCTGAAAGGGCTCGCGGTGATCATTGTTGGCGGTATGGGGTCACTGCCCGGTGCACTGATAGGTGGTCTCATCCTGGGAGTCGCCGAGGTATTCACGATCCAGTACGTCGGTTCGAGCTGGCGCGACCTCATCGCCTTCGCATTGCTCTTCCTCATTCTGTTGCTGCGTCCGCAGGGCCTGTTCGGCAAGCGGAAGGTGCGTGAAGTCTGATGTTCCTTACCGAATCGACGCTTGTCTTCATCGCGATGAACGGCGTCTTCGCCTTCTCGTTCTACGCGGTGCTCATTGCGGGACAGCTGAGCCTCGCGCAGGCGGGTATCGCCGGAATCGCCGCGTTCACGGCTGCGAGTATCGCCCCCGCACCCACTGAGTGGGGGCCTATTCCGACGCTGCTCTTCGCGATGGGAATTGGGATGGCAGTCGGCGCTCTCGCCGCCGTCGTTCTCGGTCTTCCCACCATGCGGCTGCGCGGGGTGTTCCTCGCTATTGCCACACTCGGCTTCGCCGAGGCGATTCGTATCTTCCTCCTGAACGCCGAATGGACCGGCGGCGCACAGGGCATGTCGGTGCCCAAGGTCATGACACCGCTCATCGCCTGGATCGTGTTGGCGATCGTCGCGTACTGGTTCTGGCGTCAGGGTCGCTCTCGCTACGGCCGTGCGTTGGAGGCGATCCGCGAGGATGAGCTCGCCGCGCGCGCGATCGGCATCAACGTCGGCGCCCACCGACTCACCGCCTTCGTCAGCGCTGGCATCCTCGCTGGCCTGTATGGAGTGATGTGGGCGTATTACATGCGCCTCATCGCTCCCGAAGACTTCGCGTTCGAGGCAGCCATCGATGGACTCGTCACTGCCGTCGTTGGTGGAACGGCAAACTTCTTCGGCCCTATTCTCGGCAGCGGCTTCCAGACATTGCTCCCCGAACTTCAGCGCTTGATCGGCATCGAGGCGGGATGGATCCGGCCGTTCTTGTCTGGCCTTTTGCTGCTGATCGTGATTCTGTACCTGCCGGGCGGCATCGCCAGCCTCATCCCTCGGCGCAAACAGCGCATCGATGTCAGCGCACTCGACGCAGAATCACCCGCGATCGGCCGCAGCCATCCTGCGGCAGGTGAGATCATCGCAGAGCTTTCTGGCCTGTCGAAGGAGTATGGCGGAGTCCACGCAGTTCGTAGCGTCGACCTCACCGTGCGAAGTGGTGAGGTCGTCGGACTCATCGGCCCCAACGGCGCGGGCAAGACGACCCTGGTCAACATGATCAGCGGGCTGATTGCGCCCTCTTCAGGTAAGGCAACCGTGCTCGGGGTGCAGATCGGCAAGACGCCTGTGCACAAATTCGCCGCTGCTGGTGTGACGCGCACCTTCCAACACTCCAAGCTTTTTAACCGGCTCACGGCGTTAGAGAACGTCCTCATCGGCGCGCACCTCGTTGCCAAGCCGACATTCCTGCGCCGACTCATCTGGCTGCCATCGGCACGCCGTGACGAACGACTCGCTCTCGAGCACGCCGCACGGTGTCTGCGCCGGGTGGGGCTTCTCGAGAAGGCAGCCGTCACAGCGAAGGCTCTTTCCTACGGCGACCAGCGTCGCCTGGAGATTGCCCGCGCCCTGGCCGCTGACCCCTCACTGCTGATTCTCGACGAGCCCGCAGCGGGTATGAACCACGTCGAAGCAGAGGGGCTCTCTGAGCTCATCCGCTCGCTTGCCACCGATGGGCTCACGATCATTTTCATCGAGCACAACGTCGGTATGGTGCTGAACACGTGCGATCACATCATTGTGCTGAACTTCGGCGAGGTGCTGGCAGACGGAACGCCCGACGAAATCGCCGCCGATGAGCGCGTGATCGAGGCATACCTCGGCTCTGCCGAAAGCGCCACAGACAACGCAGAACCGGATGCTGATGCCAAGGCGGCCGGCGCTCGCGATGTTCCCGGCACCGAAGGAGGCCGATAATCATGGCCGAAACACTGCTCAGTGTGAAAGACCTCGTTGTCTCGTATGGACGAGTCGAAGCCGTCCGGGGCGTCTCGTTCGACGTCGCCGCAGGCTCACTCGTGACTCTCGTCGGCGCCAACGGTGCGGGCAAATCATCGATCATCAATGCGATCTCTGGTCTCGTGCGTCCAGCGTCGGGAACGATCACCTACGACGGCACCGACATCACCCGTACACGCTCGCACAAGCTGGTTCCGCGTGGACTCGTGCAGGTGCCAGAGGGCCGTCAGGTACTCGCCACCATGACGATCGCTGAGAACCTGCAGATGGGGGCTCGCTCGCTCGGTCGCCGCTCGGGCGGAGCTATTGACGAGATGTACCAGCGATTCCCCGTGCTCGGAGAGCGCCGTTCGTTGCCTGCCGGTTCGCTATCAGGTGGCGAGCAGCAAATGCTCGCCATCGCCAGAGCTATGCTCGCCCAGCCACGACTCGTGCTGATGGACGAGCCTTCCATGGGCCTCGCGCCCAAGATCGTCGACGGCGTGTTCGACGTGATCTCCGAGATCCGCGCAACAGGGGCCACGGTGTTGCTCGTTGAGCAGAATGCTCGGCGGGCGTTGCAAGCGGCAGATCACGGGCACATTCTGCAGAACGGTTCTGTGGTGCGCTCCGGCACAGGGTCCGAGTTGCTCGCTGATGACGCAATCATCCAGGACTACCTCGGCACCGGAGGCACCAAGAAGTGACGCCCCGACCGCGTCAGCGGTAGTCCGCGAGTACCTTCTGTTGCGCACCGTCGAGCACCATCTGCCCGCCGTACGGCACGATCCACTGCGGGCGTGTGTGGCCGAACGGCACGCCTACACAGACCACCGCGTTGGGGTTGTACCGGGCGACTTGTTCGACAACTGCTTCGCGCTGCTCGTCGCGCAGGGCATCAGCTTCCTCCGGTGTCGGGTGGAACTCGAAGTCGCTGACGGGCGGGCGGGCGACGACAACGCCGGCGACAGCGGCGAGCAGGCCTCGCTCCCCCAAGCCGCGCAGTTGCCGCCTCACCCACGTCGCGGACGGACGCTCCTCGCTGGTCTCGATGAGCAAGATGGCGCCCGCGAGAGCATCAGTCGACGGCATCCGATCGGCGAGTGCGAGGTCGGCGATCACTTCGAGGCATCCGCCCCAGGTGCGCCCCTTAACTCGTTTCGCGGGCCCGGCCCACGACCACTGCGGTGTCGGGATGCGGTCACCATATTCGGTGAGAGAACGCGGGTCCTCCCAGCGCTTGCCCTGATCTTCCGACTCTCCCGGCTCCGTGAGCTCGATCTCACCGCCGTCGAGGAGGGCAGCCCGCAGCGAGCGCAGGTGAACGTCATCGACGGCAGGACCGGGTCCGAGATGCACAGCCGTCGAGCCACCATAGAAACCGGGGATACTGAGACCCCACAGCCAGTTCAGGATGTTGGTGTTGTCGCTGTATCCGATGAACCGCTTCGGATCGGCCTGGGCCGCCGCCGCGTCGAGATACGGCACGACGGTGATCTGGTCGTCGCCGCCAATCGTGGCGAGGATCGCGCGGATACTCGGGTCGGCGAAGGCTGCGTTGACGTCTGCAGCCCGCGCTTCGGATGACGCCTCGAGCTGCCGAGTCGTCGGATACTCCACCGGGATCAGTCCGGTGAGCTCTGTCAGACGTCGCAGCGCCTGTTCGTGTAGCTCAGGTGCGACGGCAGGCGCAGCGAAGGCCGGGGAGAGGATGGCGACCCGGTCACCGGGAACGAGCTTGGGCGGCATAAGCATCCGTCCATTCTCTTGTCTCAACGAGTCGTTCGTCAACATCATTTGACACACGAAGGACGTCAACATATATTGACAGCATGACCGTTCACACCGCGCAGGACCTCGAGCCGAACGGCGAGCCGATCGCCGAATTACACCGGCTTGCCAGCATTCGTCGTGACATCGCTCGCGCTGAGGAAGCTCAAGTGCGCCGCGCCCGCCTGACCGGATATTCCTGGCAGGCGATCGCCAGCGCACTCGGAGTGACAAAACAAGCGGTCCACAGGAAGTACGGTCGTAAGTAACCCCATTTCTCTCAGATCGAGGTCTGCATGTCTCGCACGGCGACAACCCGCCGACGTGGACGCGGCGCGCCCCAGGATGGTCCGCGCGCCACGTTCCGCCAACTTCTTCCGTTCCTCTTCGAGCACAAGCGCACGCTCATCGTTGTCGCCGTGCTCAGCCTCATCGGAGCCGCCACGTCGCTCGTGCAACCTTTACTGGTCGGGCAGGTCATAACGGCGGTGCAGGCCGGAGGAACGCTCGGCATCCTGGTTTGGCTGCTCGTCGGCTTCGTGATCGTGTCATCCGTGATCTCCGGATATCAGCACTACCTGCTGCAGCGCACCGGCACTGCCGTCGTATATTCCAGTCGCCGACAGTTGGTCGCACGCATCCTGCATCTGCCGATCCGCGAATTCGACTCACGACGAACGGGTGACCTCGTCTCTCGGGTAGGCACCGACACGACGCTGCTTTACGCCGTCCTCACACAGGGGCTCGCGGATGCTGTCGGCAGCGCAGTGCTGTTCCTCGGCGCCTTGATCGCGATGCTCATCATCGACCCCATCCTGCTGCTGCTGATCGTCGTCGTCGTCGGCGCATCGGTCGTCGTTGTGGTGCTGCTCAGCGGACGCATTCGCACAGCGTCCAGCGCCCAGCAGGTCAAGGTCGGAGAGCTTGCGTCTGCCGTGGAGCGTGCGGTGGGCTCAATCCGCACGGTACGCGCATCGGGAGCCACCGAACGAGAGACCGCTGCGGTCTCTGAACTTGCGGGAGAGGCCTACGGCCTCGGCGTGCGCATCGCGAAGGTCTCGTCACTGGTCGTTCCGATCTCGGGCATCGCACTGCAACTGTCGCTGCTCGCGGTGCTCGGTGTCGGCGGATTCCGCGTTGCCGCGGGCGCTATCGAAATCGCATCACTCATCACCTTCGTGCTGTTCCTGTTCATGCTGATCATGCCGCTAGCGACGACCTTCGGCGCCATCACCTCGGTGAACCAGGCACTAGGAGCGCTCGGACGCATCCAAGAAGTGCTCGATCTGCCGACGGAAGACCAGGAGGATGCGGCGATTGCGGCTTCGGCGGGGGCCGGATCCGCCCCTTCGACAGTCTCAGCGAACGATTCTGCTTCGCCTGTACCCGCCGCCACGATCTCGTTCCACGACGTGCGCTTCCGCTACCCAGACGCCGTTGTCGCCGCACGAGAAGCAGCAGAGACAGAGGCCAGGACGGTACTCGTCGACGCGCACCTTGAGCGCAGAGCCGAACAGACGGATGCCGAGACACACGCAGACCGTGACGTGCTCCGTGGCGTTTCCTTCGAGGTGCCACGTGGTTCTCGGGTCGCGCTGGTGGGCCCGAGCGGCGCCGGAAAGAGCACGATCCTCTCTCTAATCGAACGGTTCTATGACCCCACCGGTGGCTCGATCCGGCTCGATGGTCATGACATTCGCACGTACCGTCGCGCTGAATTGCGTGGGCACTTCGGCTATGTCGAGCAGGATGCTCCGACGCTGGCGGGTACGCTCGCTGAAAATCTGAGGCTCGCGTCGCCCGATGCCTCCGATGCTGACTGTGCGCGGGTGCTGCGCGAGGTGAACCTCGGCGAAGTGCTCGAACGCGGCCCCCTCGGCCTGGAGACGCCGGTTGGTGAAGACGGAGTGATGCTATCGGGTGGAGAACGCCAGCGGCTCGCGATTGCCCGCGCGCTGCTCACCGAGGCTCCGATCCTGCTGCTGGATGAGTCAACATCATCACTCGACGGCGTCAACGAGCAGCGGATGCGCCAGGCGATCGATGCGGTCTCTGCAGATCGCACGCTCCTGGTGATCGCGCACCGCCTGTCGACCGTCGTTGACAGCGATCTGATCATCGTGCTGGAACACGGCACCGTCATCGGACAGGGCACTCACGCAGAGCTCATCGAGTCGACTCCGCTGTACCGCGACCTCGCGCGGCACCAGCTGCTCGCGTAGCATCCGGCGCGTTACTCGCTCGCCCGTCGCGGCAGTACGGACCTGTCCCGATCTGCCATTCGATTCCCCCGAAACGTCAGCAGATCGGGGCAGGCCCCGCTCATCGGGCGCGTATCGCCCGGTTTATACGCGACGGCAGGACGACCGGGACCACTCAGCCATGGGTATGCCCCTCCCGTCCCGCCGTCGCGAGCTTTCTCGAGACTGCACCCTGCCCCGAGACTGCATCACTTGGACGCTGTCTCGGGGCAGGCGCAGTGTCACACTTGTGCGAGGCGGTAGCGCAGCGAGGCGAGCTCTGACCGCAGCGCGGCCGGCATCGTGTCGCCGAACGTATCGAAGAACTTCTCGGTGGCGCCGGCCTCTTGCAACCAGGCCTCAGAATCCACGGCGAACAGTTCGTCGAGGTCCTGCTGCGGAACATCGATGCCGTCGAGGTTGAGGTCTTCGATCACCGGCAGGCGGCCGATCGGGCTATCGACGGCGGCCACCTCACCGCTGACGCGGCGGATGATCCAGTCGATGACGCGCGAGTTGTCGCCGAATCCGGGCCACAGGAACCGGCCGTCTGAGCCGCGACGGAACCAGTTCACCTGGAAGATTCGCGGCGCACGGTCAAAGCGCAGCGAGCGTCCGACTTTGAGCCAGTGCGCGAAGTAGTCGCCCATGTTGTAGCCACAGAACGGGAGCATCGCGAATGGGTCGCGGCGCAGTTCTCCGACCGTTCCTTCTGCGGCAGCGGTGCGCTCCGACGAAATGGTCGCGCCGAGGAAGACACCGTGCGTCCAGTCCGTCGCCTCTACGACAAGCGGAACATTGCTGGCCCGGCGACCGCCGAACAAAATGACATCCAGCGGAACTGCCTCTTCCCAGTCATCCGAGATCTGCGGGCACTGGGCTGCGGCCACGGTGAAGCGCGAGTTGGGATGCGCAGCCGGGCGGCCCGAGTCAGGCGTCCAGTCGTTGCCTTCCCAGTCGATGAGGTTCGCGGGCGGAGTGTCCGTCAGCCCCTCCCACCAGACATCACCATCGGGGCGCAGTGCAACGTTGGTGAAAATCGTGTTGCCCCACAGCGTCTCAACAGCGGTGACGTTGGTCGATTCGCCCGTCCCTGGCGCAACGCCGAAGAAGCCGGCTTCAGGGTTGATCGCCCACATACGGCCGTCTTCACCCGGGCGAATCCACGCGATGTCATCACCGAGCGTCTCGACCTTCCAGCCGGGAATCGTCGGACGCAGCATCGCGAGGTTCGTCTTTCCGCACGCCGACGGGAAGGCGGCAGCAACGTGGTACGCCTTGCCCTGGGGATCGATGACGCGGATGAGGAGCATATGCTCTGCGAGCCATCCCTCGTCGCGGGCGATCACAGAGGCGATCCGCAGTGCGAAGCACTTCTTGGCCAGGATGGCGTTTCCGCCGTAGCCGGAGCCGTAGGAGTAGACCTCGAGGGTGTCAGGGAAGTGCACGATGTACTTCTCGTCGTTGTACGGCCACTCGACATCCTGCTCACCAGGAGCGAGCGGTGCGCCGACCGAGTGCACAGTCTTGACCCACGGCTTTCCCTCGGCGATCTGGCGGGTGACGGCGTCGCCGACGCGCGTCATGATCCCGATGGATGCGACAGCGTAAGCACTGTCGGTGACCTGCACGCCGATGTGTGAGAGCGGTCCGCCGACGGCGCCCATGGAGAACGGCACGACGTACATCGTGCGCCCGCGCATCGACCCTTCGAAGATCTCGGTCATCTTCTGGTGCATTTGGGCGGGCTCAGCCCAGTTGTTTGTGGGGCCGGCGTCCTTCTCCAGTGCGGAGGCGATGAAGGTACGCGCCTCGGTACGAGCGACGTCGCTGGGGTGCGAGCGCGCGAGGAACGAACCAGGACGCCATTCGGGATTCAGCTTGGTGAGCTTGCCTTCGTCGACGAGCTCGTGCAGCAGCGCGTCGTTCTCCGCCGCGGAACCATCAACCCAATGGACAGATGCTGGCTGCGTGAGTGCGCTGATCTCATCAACCCACGCGACCAGTTCAGCCATGGCAGGAGTGTCATAGGTCGGTACTGCGCCCCGCGTTCGCACCGCTGCAACAGCGGGAAGGCGTGGTGTGAAGGTATCTGCCATAGCCATGTCTGCTCCCTCGAAGAATTGATGTCTAGATCCATTCTGCGGAACATCAGCCGAGTGTTTCGTTCAATTCAGAGCATAAGAAGTGCAATTCTTTCGCTATGCTCAAGGAATGAGCACCTCTGGCATCCACCTCACCACTCTTGGCCATCGCATCCGCCATCACCGGGTCGCCCAGGGATTCACGCTGGATGAGCTCGGCACGATCGTAGGAGTCGCAGGCTCTCAGCTGAGCCTCATCGAGAACGGCAAACGCGAACCCAAGCTGTCGCTCCTGCAGGCCATCGCACATGCCACGCACACAGAGGTCGCCGATCTCATCTCTGACGAACCGCCAAACGGTCGTGCCGCATTGGAGATCGAACTTGAGCGCGCCCAGGGAAGTCCGGTGTTCCGCCAACTCGGAATTACGCCGATCCGCGTGTCAAAAGGGATGCCCGACGAGACGATCGAGTCGATTCTCGGTCTACACCGCGAACTGCAGCGCCGCGAGCGCGAAGCGATTGCAACACCAGAAGAGGCGCGGCGTGCAAACACTGAGCTTCGGCTGAGGATGCGCGCGCAGAACAACTACATCGGCGACATTGAGAAGCTCGCGGAGAAGCAGCTGAAAGCTGCCGGACACGTCAGTGGAGCTCTCACCCACCGCACAGTGATCATCATGGCCGAGAAACTGGGCTTCGAGCTCATCTACGCCAGCGACCTTCCGCATTCCACACGCTCGATCACCGACCTCGAGAACAGTCGGATCTATCTGCCGCCGGCATCCATCCCCGGCGGGCATGGCCTGCGCTCAATGGCATTGCAGGCGATGGCGCACCGACTGCTCGGGCACACTCCCCCGACTGATTACGCGAACTTCCTCCAGCAGCGGCTGGAGATCAACTACTTCGCGGCATGTTGCCTGATGCCGGAGACGGCGAGCGTCGCGTTCTTGCAGCAGGCGAAGAAGGACCGCAACCTGGCCGTAGAAGACTTTCGTGATGCGTTCGGCGTGACCCATGAAGCTGCGGGAATGCGGATGACAAACCTCATGACTGAACACCTCGGGATGCTGCTGCACTTCTTGCGCGTGGACGACACCGGTGCGATCACTCGTGTCTATGAGAACGACAATCTTCTCCTGCCGATGGATGTCACAGGTGCTGTCGAAGGCCAACCGGTGTGCCGTAAGTTCCAGGCGCGGGCGGCCTTCACACAGCAGAACCGCACGACGGAGCGGCACCAATACACTGATACTCCTTCAGGCACGTTCTGGTGCGCGACCCAGACCGGAACTTCTCGCGACGGGGAATACTCGATCACCGTTGGGGTACCGTTTGACGACGCTCGATGGTGGCGAGGCCGCGATACGCCCGAGCGCGCCGTCTCCACGTGCCCCGATGAAGCATGTTGCCGTCGCCCCTCAGCCGATCTTGCCGAGCGCTGGAGCAACAACGCCTGGCCGAGCGCGCGGGTGCACACACACATGTTCTCCCCGCTGCCACGGGGAGCATTCCCTGGTGTCGACGAGAACGAGGTTTACACCTTCCTTGCGCGGCACGCAGCAGAGCAGTAGCGCTGCCAGTCACTCGGGCCGCGCGCTCCAGTACCGCTCAAGGAAGGCGCGAACCGTGGCATCAGCCGCCGATCGATCGCCCGTGATGCCCAACTCCCACAGCGCCCCACGAACGAGGGCCATCGTCATCTTGGCTGTCGATTCCGCTGACTCAGCTGGCTGACCCGACTCAATTTGCAGCGCAGTCAGATGCGAAGTCCACGCGGCACTGCTTGCCCGGAAGGTATCGGCCCACGCGGCGCCGCGCATTGCCGGAGCGGAAAGTTCGAACAGCAGCGGCCCCACTGCGTCAGCATCCACCATCGCCGTCCAAAAACGCCAGGCGGCGTCGGAGAGCTCTCCTTCCGTGCGGAGTACGAGCTGATCAAGGATCGCCTGCTGATCGCGCTGCAGCCGTTCGACGACGGCAGCGAGCAATCCGTCTCGCGAGCCGAAGTGGTAGATCAGCATGCGATGACTCGTTCCGAGCGCAGTCGCTATTGTGCGAAGGCTCGCATCACCGATCCCGTGCTGCGCGAGATGTGATGTCGCTCGCTGGAGCAGGTGGTCGCGTGGTGACCCGTCAGACATGCCTGCGCTCTCCCATCAGGGTGGCAATCACTTTTGGCGCATCGCGGACGTCATCGCCGCGCGACGCAACATGCCCATCTGGGCGAATAAGCACCCACGCCGACTCCTGCGGCGCCACTTCATATCGGCGACGAACTTCAAGAGCAGCGGATGCCGGTATCTCGACCGTCCACAGGGCGGATTCACTGCGCACCATACCTGCGTCACCTTCTACCCCAGTGAAGTTCACCAGCACGAAATGATCGGGCGCGAGCAGTGCGTGCAGCGTGTCACCGAGGAGCGGCGCATCCGGAGCACGGTCACCCGGGCGCGGACTGGGGCCTCGGTCTCCGCCCGCGGTAGTGCGTCGATAGCTCGTGGCCAGTTGAGAATTCTGCAAACTGCCCTGTCGTGCTGCACGACGACTACTGCCGCCCACTTTCAAAAGGAGATCCCGAGCCGCCCGCGCCATAGGGTTTCTCAGTGCGTATATGCGCCGTCGCGCGCCAACATCGCGAATGGTCGCCGCAGCCACAGGCCGACGTTCTGTTTCGTAGCTGTCGAGTAACTCGGCCGGCGCCCCGCGCAGCACGCTGCTGAGTCGCCACGCGATGTTCACGCCGTCTTGAATGCCCAGGTTCATCCCCTGCCCACCGAACGGCGGGAAGACGTGGGCGGCGTCTCCGGCAAGAAACACTCTGCCCGCCCGGTACTGATCGGCCATGCCCATTCTCGTCTGGAAAACCGACGTCCACTGCACCGACTCGATGCGAGCGCCCTGCGGACCGCGCGTGGCCAGGAGATCTTCCAACGCCGATGCCGTCAGCGGCGGCAGTTCCTGGTTGCGCGCAGCATCCGTCATATCGACAAAGACTCGCCATGAGCGACGGCCCCCAGGAAGACGCATCAGCATGAGCGGTCCTTGTGCGCCGAGCCACATCGCGCTGTCACCGAGTTCCACGCCGGGATCCAACAGCGCATCGGCAAGATAGTAGGTCTCGCCGGTCTCTCGCTGTGGGAAGCCAATGCCGACGGCATGTCGCACACGAGAGCGTGAGCCGTCGGCGCCGAGGAGCCAATCTGCGTAGATGGTGTTGCCGTCGGAAAGCGTCGCCGTGATCCCTTGTTCCCCCTGGGCGAACTCAACCAGTTCGACTCCGTATTGCACTGTGGTGCCGAGCTCACCCAGTCGGGTGCGCAGGATGTCTTCGAGACCCGACTGCGGGACGACGTACGTGTGCGGATAGCGGCTCTCCGGCGGCACCCACGCCATCTCCACAATCTGCGAGTTCTTGCGCATAATGCTGGCGCCGGTGAGTCGATAAGCGACGCGTCCGACACGCTCGGCAATGCCTAGGCCGGCAAGAACCTCCATCGAACGAGCCTGCAGCCCGAGAGCCCGAGAGCTTCGCCCCGGAGAGGGTCGTTTTTCAATGATCTGGCAGGGCACTCCACTCGCTGTGAGCACCAACGCTGCGACAAGCCCCGTGGGGCCGGCTCCGACAATCAGAACAGTCATGTACCAAATGGTACACCCATGCGCCTCAGCAATGGCTCACCCGGTAATGAAGGCCGCGTAGCGTTCAAGCGCAGCGACGACGTCACCATCGCTCGCTGCGTCGGATGTCAGCATCTCTGGCACGGGATCTTCGGTATGCCGACCGACAGCGGTGGAGTGCTTCCAGGCGCCGATCACGACACCGTCTGCAAGAACGATGGGGCGCACCATGCCGTTCTTCGCCGGTCCGATCGCCGCGAGAAACTCTGGCGGGCATGCGATCGTGCGATCCGTATAGGAGATGTAATACTCCTCGAAAGGTCCCAACGCGACGATCGATGCGGCATCCGCCTGCCGCCGCGGACGCACTCGCGCGGCGAACTGCCCTTCTGCCACTTCGTGGATGCGATCGTCATCGACGGATGCCGCGGCCGCCGCTCGCGCGCGACCAAGGGTGAGCCCAGCCCACCACGCGAAATCCTCGACCGTCGCTGGGCCATGACCGATGATGTAGCGGATGAAGAACTCTGACGCCGGGTGCGCAGGAGCTGCCGAAGCTTTTATGAATTCTTCGGTGAGCACGAACAATTGTTCACGCGATGCCTCGCCTGGCCGTGATACAACCGGCCCCTGACAGATGATGCCGCGCAGCGCCAAGTTTTGTATCGAATGCAACCCGCGTTGATTGCTCGGATCTATGCCGGCCTGCTCCAACGCACTGAACAGCGCGCCGCGGGCCAAGGCGTTGCCCCCGACAAGTGCACCGCGGATCACTCGCTCGACAAGCGCGAGCCTTTCGCCGTCGAGACCGAGTTCGCGGTAGCGCGGCGCCGCCATCTGCAGCTGCCACTCCCCCGTCACGCTCAGCATCCAGGCGAAATCTTCGGCGGGAACGATATGCAGCGTACCGCGCTGAGTCCATGCGCGAATGAGGCGGCCGCGATTGAATAACCGGTCAACGGCGCGCAGCGTCGGTGCCCCGGTCGTTCGCGCGGCGAGCGCCCAACGCCCCGCCCAGAACTCCTGAGCTTGGACGGCAAGCATGTGGCGCGCAGCGTGTTCGACCGAACGCGCCGGTGCGGTCAGTCGGTGGGAGCGGAGGCGCTCAGCGCGCAGAGCATCCGGGGTCATCACCTCATCATGCACGCGGCCGCCGACATCGGTCAGGCGGCTTGGACGCATGGCTCAGTCAGCTAGGGGATCCAGCACGAACACGGCGATCCGCCGCTCGGTCTTCTCTTGATAATCCGCATAGTCGGGGTAGGCCTCGACCGCCCGCTTCCACCACTGGTCACGCTCATCGCCGTCAACTTCGCGCGCGATGTAGTCGCGTTTGACCGCAACATCTTGCAGCTCCACTTGTGGATGGCGTCGGATGTTCCCCGCCCACTTGGGCTCTTGCGGAGCGCCGCCGAGCGAGGCGATGACCGCGTATTGCCCTTCATGTTCGACACGCATGAGCGCCGTCTTTCGCAGCGCGCCCGTCTTCGCACCGACTGTCGTCAAGACGATGATCGGCATATCGCGCAGGGTGCCCGCCTCGGCCCCCGCGGATGCTTCGAACTTCTCGGCCTGTTTACGTGCCCAGTCAGACTTCGAGGGCTTGTATTCTCCGGTCAATGGCATGTTCTCATCCTAAAGCTGTCAGCAGAACAGGGGCTCGAAAATTCGATTAGGGCGCTTCAACGATGCGCAGCGTGCAGGAGCGCGCATCATCGGTCAGCATCGCGTTCACCGACGCAGTCTCGCCGTCGTATTTGCGTCGAAGCTCGTCGTCAATCTTCGCCTGCACGTCGTCATCGACCGGCACATAAATAGTGGATACCTGCTCACGCGGCAGCTCGAGTGCAGCGGAGCGGTCACGCTCCGCAATCGACCCATCGCCGAGCACGAATGCCACTGGCCGACCTGACTGCACGTGCCGATACCACCATGCGCTGGCCCCCAGCACCGATCGCACATACGGCACTCCGTCGACGACCATCGACCAGATCGGTGTCGCGATCGACTGACCGTTGGCTTTCGTGGTGACGACAGCGACCACAGCGGTCTCATCAAGGACGCGCAGAAGATTGTCAAAATTCATACTCCGACGCTACCCGCTCATACAGCTCCCGGGCCGGGATAGCCTTGAGACATGATGTCCACTCTCACCGCGCGCGCCGTTCTTCTCGATATGGACGGCACTCTCGTCGACTCCACTGCGGTCGTCGAGAAACTCTGGTTGGAGTGGGCTGCCCCGCACGGGCTCGAGCGTGAAACGGTGCTGCACACAGTGCATGGGCGACAGGGCTGGCAGAGCATGGCTCTCTTGCTCCCCGAACGGGACCCCGCGATCAACCGCGAAGAGAATGCCCAGATGCTGGCGCGCGAAAGCGTCGAGGTCGACGGCGTCCTGGAGATCCCCGGAGCGACAGCACTTCTCGCGGCGCTCCGCGACGCCCCACACGCGATCGTCACTTCAGCTGATATCGCGCTGATGACGGCACGCATGACAGCTGCCGGCCTGAGCATTCCCGAGCTGCGAATTACTGCTGAGAGCGTGACGATGAGTAAGCCCGACCCGGAAGGGTTCTTGCTCGCAGCATCCGCTCTCGGCATCGACGCCGCCGACTGTGTCGTCTTCGAGGACTCTGAAGCCGGTATCCAGGCCGGGCTTGCCGCCGGCATGAAGGTGATCGGTGTGGGGCGGCTGGCATTCGCTCACCACCCCACCCATCACGTCGATGACCTCACGCAGATCGCTCTCACGCCCACGGCTGATGGCATCGAAATCGTGATCGACTGACTAACTCGTCAGCGTCACCTCGCGACGCGTCGGCAGCACAACCGGGTGCGATCCGGCCATGACCTCCAGCACCCGAATCACCTGCCGCGAGTAGCCGTACTCGTTGTCATACCAGACGTACAACACCACGTCGCAGTCATTGGCGATAGTGGCAAGGCCGTCGACGATGCCTGCGCGGTGCGACCCGACGAAGTCGCTGGAGACAACTTCAGGAGACTCGATGTAATCGATCTGCTGACGCAACTGTGAGTGCAACGACACCCGTCGGAGGTAGTCGTTCAGTTCATCTTTGGCTGCGCTGCGCTCGAGAGTCAGATGCAAGACGGCGAGCGAGACGTCGGGCGTCGGCACACGAATTGCTGATCCCGTGAGTTTTCCGGCGAGCTCTGGTAGCGCACGGGCGACTGCTTTCGCGGCGCCAGTTTCAGCGATCACCATGTTGAGCACAGCGGAGCGCCCGCGCCGATCACCCTTATGGAAGTTGTCGATAAGGTTCTGGTCGTTCGTGAACGAGTGAACCGTCTCGACGTGGCCACGAACGATCCCGTATGCCTCATCGACAGCCTTCAATACCGGCGTGATCGCGTTTGTCGTGCACGATGCCGCAGAGACGATGCGGTCCTCGGGCAGGATGGTTGAGTCGTTGATGCCATGGACGATGTTCTTCAACTCACCCTTGCCAGGCGCCGTCAACAGCACCCTGGCAACTCCCGTCGAGCGCAGGTGCTGCGACAGCCCGTCTTCATCACGCCAGCGTCCGGTGTTATCGACCACAATCGCGTTGTGGATGCCGTAACCGGTGTAATCGATCGTCGCGGGGTCATCGGAATAAATGACCTGAATGCGCGTGCCATTTGCGATGATCTGCTCGGCATCTTCATCGACGGTGACGGTGCCCGCAAATCGTCCGTGCACGGAGTCACGCAGCAGCAACGATGCCCGCTTAACGAGGTCATTCTCAGCCCCACGGCGCACCACGATTGCTCGTAGTTGCAGGCCACTTCCGCCGCCCGTGTGGTCGATGAGGATGCGCGCCAGCAGACGACCGATGCGTCCGAAGCCATACAGCACGACATCAGTGGGCTCCGCGGGCTCCGCGCCCATCGCTGGCGCGAGGGCTTCGCGTAGGTATTCGTCGAGTGCCATCTCACTGAGGGCGTGGTCGCTCACCAGGCGAGCGACATCCAACGACGATGCACCTGGCGCGATCTCGCGCAGCGCCTCCAGCACGGCGAGAGTATCTTCCACCGCAAGTTCTTCGTGTCCGAGCTGCGCGACGCGCGCATGCACATCAAGCAACCCGGTGGCGGGAAGTCCCAGCAAGCGATGCCCATGCAGCGAGGTCACCACCTCGTTGTCCCGCTTCAGTCCTCCGATGAGCGGAATCATCCGCTCGGCGAGTTCTTCTTTGGCCTTCCAGTCGTCGCTGTGCGCGGCGAAATCGTTCATCTGCGTCCTTGCATCGATCAGGCACGTTCGGGGGCACCGTGCAATTCAGCGCGCGAGTTTTTCGCGCATACCTAGCGTATTCTGCTTCGCGCAGTTCCCAGAATTGGCCCGCTCACCCGAGTGCGCTGATGGCGTTGCGCAGGATGCCATCAGAGCGGCCAAGCGCGTCCTTCGCCGAGGCGACGTCCGAACCCGTCGCCAGCATCAGCAAAGCGAGTTTCACTGAGCCCGAAGACGACTTCAACGCCGCGGCTGCTTCGCTGATGCCGACACCGGCCAGCTGAGTGACGGTGCGAATCGACCGCGCATGGAGCTTCTCATTCGTGGCGATCAGATCAACCATGACGCCACGGTAGGTCTTACCGAGTTTGATCATGGAAAGTGTGGTGAGCATGTTGACGACGAGCTTTTGCGCGGTGCCCGACTTCAACCGAGTCGAGCCGGATATGAATTCCGGTCCGGTCACGATCTCAATAGCGACCTCAGCAACGGCGCCGATTTCGGAGCTCTGATTCGACGCGACCGCGACCGTAAGTGCACCGGTCCTGCGTGCGTACTCTAATCCGCCAACGACGTAGGGCGTGCGACCCGAAGCTGAAATACCCACCACGGTATCGCCAGCGGTGAGGCCCAGCTCTTGCAACGATACTTGCGCAGCGGATGAGTCATCCTCCGCATTCTCCACGGCCGAGCGAATCGCGGTTTCACCACCGGCAATCAAGCCAACGACCATGCCAGGGTCGGTTCCGAATGTAGGCGGACATTCACTGGCATCCAGAACACCAATGCGGCCTGCCGTGCCCGCACCAATGTAGATGAGGCGTCCTCCACTGCGAAAGCGGCCTGTGATGCCGTCGACCGCACGCGCGATCTCGTCAGCACGCTCGGCAACCGCGAGTGGCACGCGCTGATCCTCCTGGTTCATTCGCCGCACGAGTTCTGCCGACTCGAGCAGGTCAAGGTCTCCGCGATCTGTCGTCACGCTCTCGGTATCGAGCTGCGAAAGGACCGCGAGGAGCTCAGCGAGACGGGTAGTGTCATTCAGCACGGTGGACGTACCTTTCGTGGGGCAGATCGGTATGGTGCGCGATGAGAAGAGCACCATCGAGCGCGTCGCCGTCGGTGTGCACGACGTTCCGCCCGGCAACGGCGAGAGACCGGATGAGTTCGGAGCGGAACCATTCATTACTTGTCAGTCCGCCATGCAGCGCAACATCAAAGGAAAGAGCGGATGCCGCGGCAGCGGATGCTGTCAACAACCGCACCGCTTCGGCCAGAATCTCGACGGCGACTGTGTCGTCGATCTGGGCAGCGTTCACAACGAGCGGGGCGAGAGTCGCCAACTGCCGTGCGACCGGGGCGCCCCCTGCAAGCCAGGTGATGGCATCCGTTGCGGGGAAGATGTGAGTGCCGATGGCATCGGTCAGTGCCGTCTCAGCACCGAGCCCATCTCTCGCGCGCAATGTGGCACGGATGCCCTCCCGCCCGAGCCNNGAGCCGCTGCCAAAATCTCCGAGCTCTGGGCCCCAGCCATCAACGAGGCGCACGCCGTCTGCATCAACTCCCAGTGCAGCGGCCCCCGTACCGGCAATGAGCAAGGTGCCAGCGGCGCCCTTGAGCGCGCCCGCGTGAGCCGTGACGACGTCCGAGGTGACAGCGAC
>DQHP01000105.1 GCA_003524435.1 Microbacterium sp. | reverse complement strand
CGTCCCGCACGGGCCGTTTGCCGATGGCGAGGACGTCGACGCCGCGTTCGGCGACTTCGATGGCGGCGCGCAACCCGGAGCCGCCGGTGCCGATGACGAGGACGGTGGTGGAAATCTGACGTTCGCGAGTGCTCATTTCATCCACGTTAGAAGCATCCCGACGATTACTCCAATGAATTATGTGACTCATCGCGATAGCATAGATGCATGAACCTCGAGCAACTACGCGGTTTCGTAGAGGTCGCGAACCTCGGCCATTTCACTCGAGCGGCCGAGAAGCTACATCTGGCCCAACCCTCGCTGAGTCGACAGATCTCGACGCTGGAGACCGAGCTCGGAGCCGAGCTGTTTCGCCGCGTGCGCGGCAACATCTCGTTGACGGATGCCGGTGAAGCGCTGCTGCCGCGTGCGAGGCGCATGCTGGCGGATGCTGAGGCCATCCGCGACGAAATGGCAGAGCTCGCGGGACTTCAGCGGGGCCGCGTGCGGCTCGGCGCCACACCCACACTGTGCATCAGCCTTGTCGCCGAGGTGTTGAGCGCCTTTCGACGCGCGCACCCCGGCATCGAGCTGCTGTTGACCGAATCGGGGTCGCATCTGCTCGTCGAGCAGCTCGCCGCAGGGGCCGTCGACATGGCCTTGATTACGGCATCTGAAGGCGTGCCCGTTGCCGGGCCTGCACTGGTGCGACTGCCGCTACTGGCCGAAGAGCTCGTCGTGGTTTCGTCGGCGGCTCAGCCGCCAGTCAGCAGTGCGCCGAGCATCACGCTCGCGCAGCTGGCACAGCTTCCGCTGATCGCTTTTCATGAGAGCTACGACTTGCGAGCGGCGACAGATGCCGCCTTCCGTGCTGCGGGGCTTATGCCTGCAGCAGTGGTGGAAGGCGCCGAAATGGATGCTGTCCTTCGGTTCGTCGAGCGTGGCCTCGGCGTAGCGGTGGTGCCAGCGATGGTGCTGCTGGATCGGCCCACGTTACGCTCTGTGCGACTGGAGGACCCGCAGCTGAAGCGAACGGTCATCCTCGCACATCGTTCCGATGTGAATCCGACTCGTGCGGGGGCGGCGATGCGCCGCGTCATTGTTGATACCGCTCGTGCTCTCGCGGATCGTGACCCCGCGACGATGAGTTTGGTGCAGTAGCTTCCGGGCGCTGGCGCCGGACGCGCCGCGACTGCTTTCCGTGGGATAACGGGAACTTCTCGTCGAGGTGCGGCTCGAGGTAGATCCGACGGACCGCGACGAGGATGATGTAGCCGCCGACCCAATAGCTGAGAAACAGCACCAGTCCGTACGAGAAGGTGAAGCTCACCAGGGTCATCACGACGCCGACCCCGATGTAGAGCCATCGCCATGCTCCGCTGATGCGGTCGCGTGCGGTCTGCTGCTCTTCGGTGCGGTCTTGCAAAGAATCAACTTTGTTGCTCATCGCTGCGTCTTCGATCGAAGTGAAAAGATCCCGCACGGGCACCTGAAGGGCGTCAGCCACGAGCGACAGCGTCTCGAGGCTGGCATCCTGCCCTGCCTCCAACCGCTGGACGGTGCGGAGTCCGACGCCGCTCTCATTCGCGAGGCGCTCCTGGGTCCAGCCCTGGGCCTGTCGCAGTTCCATGATTCGTGTGTTGTTCATGGATCTCATGTTTCCTGCACCCCTTACGTCAGCACCACGTCACGGCCACGCCAATAAGCCGCCAGCGGGCCGCCACCATGCCGTCACCTATTCTCTCGTGGGATTGCGCGGGTGCAATACGCCGGATGCTGCGCCCAGGGCAGCCCCAACGAGAGTGTCGATCACACGCTCCAGCGCAACATCCATCGATCCGATCTCTGCCTGACCGTGCCCTCTCGTTCCCGTTCTCCGATTTCGGTTTGTGTCAGCGGTTAGGCTAGCCTTCATCGTGGGTTACTGAGGCTAGCCTTACCTTCCCAAATCATTTCCCGCTCTGCAAAGGATCTCAATGTCTTCACGACGCCCGTTGGCCGCAGCATCCCTCGTCCTCGTCTCGGCGCTCGCGCTCGCCGCGTGTGCCGCGGGCCCGGCCGCAGAACTTGAGGCGCCGACATCTTCCGATGAGCCGACCACGGTCACGGTTGAAGACAACAACGGATCACACAAGATTGACCTTCCCCTGAAGTCAGTCGTCGCCACAGACAATCGCACCTTCGAAACGCTCGAGTCCTGGGGCATCGAACTGAGCGCGGCTGCTGTCTCGCTGATGCCGAACACCAACTCCTATACCGAAGACGAAGACATCATCGACCTCGGCAGTCACCGCGAGCCGAACCTCGAAGCTGTCGTCGCCGTCCAGCCCGACCTGATCATCAACGGTCAGCGTTTCGCGCAGTTCCACGATGACTTTGTGTCTTACGCGCCGGATGCCGTTGTGCTCGAACTCGACCCGCGCGATGGCGAGTCGTTCGAGGCTGAGCTCAAACGCCAGACCACCGTTCTCGGTGAAGTGTTCGGCAAGCAGACCGAAGCCAAGGAACTCAACGACGCGCTCGATGAGGCGATTGACCGTGTTGCGGCTGCCTACGATGACACTGAAACAGTGATGGCTGTCACGACCTCTGGTGGCGAAATCGGCTATATCGCGCCGCACGTCGGCCGCACGCTCGGCCCGGTGTTCGACTTCGCCGGTCTCACCCCGGCACTTGAGGTCCCTGAGGCCACTGATGATCATCAGGGCGACGACATTGCCGTCGAGGCAATCGCCGACTCTAACCCTGACTGGATCCTCGTGATGGATCGCGATGCCGCAGTCGGCGCAGACGACCCGAACTACTCGCCGGCAGCTGACATCCTCGAGAACTCTGAGGCGCTGGCCAAGGTCACCGCCGTTGCTGACGGCAACATCGTGTACATGCCGGCAGACACATACACGAACGAGGGCATCCAGACCTACACCGAGTTCCTCAACTCCTTCGCGGACGCGCTCGAAGGCAACTGAGCGTGCTGCGGTACTTCCGATCCCTCCTGCTGGGGATCGGAAGTAACCGCGCACGAACGACGGACCACACCATGACGCGATCAACTCTGATGTCACCGCCACGAATGCGCGGCGGACTTTTCGACCCCAAACTTGTGGTCGGGATCGTCATCGTCGCGCTGCTGCTGATCGCTTCGCTCTTCGTTGGTGTCTACGACATCTTCGGGACGGACGACGGCGCAGAGATGTTTGCGATCACCCGCATCCCTCGCACCGCAGCACTCATGCTCGCCGGTGCGGCAATGGCGATGTCGGGGCTGGTGATGCAGTTGCTCACACAGAACCGGTTCGTCGAGCCGACCACCACGGGAACCACAGAGTGGGCAGGGCTCGGGCTGCTTGCCATCATGATCGTCTTCCCGACCGCGGGAATCGCCTCGAAGATGACCGGAGCGATCATTGCCGCGTTCATCGGGACGATGGTCTTCTTCCTGTTCTTGCGTCGGGTGTCGCTGCGTTCGTCGCTCATCGTCCCGATCGTGGGAATCATGCTCGGCGCCGTCGTCGGATCGATCTCCACGTTCATCGCGCTGCAGACAGACATGCTGCAGAGCCTCGGAGTTTGGTTCGCCGGTAGCTTCACCTCCGTGCTGCGAGGACAGTATGAGGCGCTGTGGATCGTTGCTGTCGTCGGTGTTGTGATCTTCATCGTCGCCGACCGGTTTACTGTTGCGGGCCTCGGTGAAGAGATCTCCACCAACATCGGCCTCAACTACAACCGCGTCGTGCTGCTCGGTACCGCGCTCATCGCCGTCGCTACCGGCGTCGTCACCGTTATCGTTGGCGCTCTGCCGTTTCTGGGGCTTATCGTTCCGAACATCGTCTCGATGGTTCGCGGCGATGATTTGCGCAGCAACTTGCCCTGGGTATGCCTGCTCGGCATTGCCATTGTCACGGTGTGCGACATCATCGGCCGAACCATCATCATGCCGTTCGAGGTGCCGGTATCCCTGATCCTGGGTGTGGTGGGATCTCTTGTTTTCGTTGCTCTTTTATTGAAGCAGCGTCGTCGTGCTTAGGGCTCTCGGCGCGGCCTCGCCGCTCACGCCAGCCGTTCGTCGTTCCGGGCCCCTTCCGAGCGGACGCGCGAGGCGCAAATACTTCACGATCCTCGGCATCCTAATTGCGCTTGCGGCGTTCTTTACCGTCGGGATCCTGGTGTGGGACAACCCTGTCCCATTCGGCACCGAGGGGTTCTGGCTCATCACGCAGATGCGGGGCACGAGCGTCATCGTGATGGTGGTCGTCGCGTTCTGCCAGGCGATCGCGACGGTGAGCTTCCAGACCGCCACCGAGAACCGGATCATCACTCCATCGATCATGGGGTTCGAGGCGCTCTTCGTCGCGGTGCAGACAGCTGCGGTGTACTTCCTCGGTGTCACCGGACTTGTCGCTCTGCAGGGCAACGTGCAGTTCGTGTTGCAGATCGCGGTGATGGTGGGACTCTCTGTGCTGCTCTACGGCTGGTTGCTGTCGGGCCGCTATGCGAACCTGCAGGTCATGCTGCTGGTGGGCATCATCATCGGCGGCGGACTTGGCTCTGTCTCGGCATTCATGCAGCGACTCCTCACCCCGAGCGAGTTCGATGTGTTGACCGCGCAGATGTTCGGGAGCATCTCCAATGCCGACCCTGACCAGTTGCCCATTGCAATTCCCTTGTGCCTGGTTGCCGGCATCCTGCTCTGGATGAGCGCCAAGCGGCTCAATCTGCTGGCATTGGGCAAGGACATCACGATGAATCTCGGGCTCAATCACCGTCGTGAGCTCATCCGGGTGCTGTTGCTGGTGTCGATTCTGATGGCGGTGTCGACGGCGCTCGTGGGGCCGATGACCTTCCTCGGCTTCCTCGTGGCGACACTGGCATACCAATTCGCCGACACATACGACCATCGATATATCTTCCCGATCGCCGTTCTGACGGGCTTCGTCGTCCTCGCCGGCGCCTCGTTCGTCATGAAACATCTTTTCTACGCGCAGGGAGTTGTCTCGATCATCATCGAACTCGTCGGCGGCACACTCTTCCTCATCGTGATCCTCAGAAAGGGGCGACTGTGATCAATCTTTCGAGCGTCAGCAAGCAATACAGCGACACAGTGGCGATCGGGCCAGTCGACCTGCAAATTCCGGCGGGAGGCGTAACCGCTCTTGTCGGGCCTAACGGTGCGGGCAAGTCGACGTTGCTGACCATGATCGGCCGGTTGCTGGGCCTGGATGCCGGCACCATCGAAATCGGTGGATACGACGTTGTCAGCACGCCATCGAAGGATCTCGCGAAGATCGTGTCGGTGCTGCGCCAGGAGAACCACTTCATCACTCGCCTCACTGTGCGCCAGCTCGTGGGCTTCGGTCGTTTTCCACATTCCCAGGGGCGGTTGAACGTCGAAGACGAGAGGGTAATCAGCGAGGCGATTGACTTCCTCGGTCTCTCAGATCTTGAGACGCGCTATCTCGATGAGCTCTCCGGCGGACAACGACAGCGAGCATACGTCGCCATGGTGCTCGCCCAGGACACCGACTACGTGCTGCTGGATGAGCCGCTGAACAACCTCGACATGCGTCACTCCGTGCAGATGATGCAGCACTTGCGGCGCGCCGCCGCTGAACTCGGCCGCACCATCGTGATCGTGCTGCACGACATCAACTTCGCCGGACACTACGCCGATCACATCTGTGCGGTCAAAGACGGCCGCGTCGTGCAATTCGGCCCGCCGGAGGAGATCATGACGGATGCTGTGCTCAGCAGCGTCTTCGACACCGAAGTGCAGGTAATCGACGGTCCGCGAGGGCCGCTCGCGGTGTATTACTGAGGAGTTCTCGACGCGGTGCGCATTCATCGGGAGGCCGGCCGCGGCTATTCTGAGCGGATGATCGCGCACGAGGCTGGCACAGGTCGGCCGCTGATTCTCCTCCACGGGTTTGGGGTGGATCACCAGATTCTGTTGCCGCTTGACCCCGCCATCGCCGCAAGCAGCTGGCGCCGGATCTATATCGATCTCCCTTGGGTGCGACCGGTTTCGGATAAGCCGCCGAGCAGTACACAAGAGGTTGCTGACGCTCTTGTGGAGGAGATTCGTGGTCACCTCGGGGATGAGCCATTCGCTGTGCTGGGCAACTCCTTCGGAGGGATGCTGGCACGGTACGCCGCACACGTGATGGGAGAGCAGGTACTCGGGATCGCCACACTGGCGGGGGCGTTCGTCGCGGATGCCGCCAGCCGGGTCCTTCCACTGCATCAGGTCATCGTGGCGGATCCGGACATCGTGAGACGGGCTGAGCGCTCCGCTACCGATTACACCGAACTTGCGGTCATCCAAAGCGCCGAGACGCTGCGAGCATTCGAGGAACTCGTGTTGCCAGGACTACAGCGGGCTAGCAAGCGCGTCCTGGCCAAGATTGCCGCATCCTATGCGCTCGATCGCGAACCGGAAGAAGCACATCCAGAACCGTTCGACCGGCCGTCACTGCATATTTTCGGACGTCAGGATCAGGTGACGGGATTCGAGGATGGGCTCGCTTTGCGAAACCACTACTCAAGGGGGACCTTCGCTGTTGTCGATGCCGCGGGACACAACGCGCATCTGGAACGTCCCGAACTCGTGGGTGCGCTCCTCACCGACTGGCTGGCGAGAATCGATGCCGATCTGTTGGAGGAGTGAGTCAGTGCGCGGCGAGCCATTCTGAAAAGGTCTGCGTGGTCAGTATTGCGCCAGTACCAGGCAGGGCAAGACCATCGCGCATACCCTTCATCTGTTTCGTCGGCAGATTCACCGACGGCATCCATCCTCTATGCCCGATCGATCGGGCATAGCTCTTGATCATCTCGTCCAGGGCTTCCTCTTGAGGGCCCGCGAGGTCCGCAACACGCCCTTGCGCTTCGCCAGCCGCCAGAACAGCCAAGCGTTCACCCACATCTCGCGCCGCGATCGGCTGTGTGCGTGCGCGCGGAGCGAGGTGGAGCGGACCGACCTTCCCGCGGGTGAAGAGCTGCGCGGCGAACTCATGGAACTGTGTTGCGCGCTGAATCGTCCAGGGCACGAGCGATGCCTCCACAACCTTCTCCTGTGCGAGCTTCCCGGCGTAGTAGTCGTACGGCATCTGATCGATTCCGACGATCGACAGTGATACGAGGTGCCTGACGCCAGCGTCTGATGCCGCATCGATCAGATTCTTCGTCGCCGTAGTGAAGAACTCGGTCGATGCCTGCGCTTTCAGCGTTGTCACGTTCGTGGTGTCGATCACGGCGTCGACGCCGGCCAGCGCAGCATCCAGGCCTTTTCGGGTCAAGAGATCGACGCCCTGGGAGCGACTGAGCACGATCGCTTCATTTCCTGCGCCTCGTACGGCGTCGACTGTGGGCTTTCCGACCACTCCGGTTCCGCCTGCCACTGCGATCTTCATCGGTTGGATTCTTTCGTTTTCTGTCGAGGCCGTGGGCGTTCTCAGGCCGGTGGGTTGTGCATGAACTCCAAGCGGATGCCGTTGTCGTCCTCGACGAACGAGGCGTAGTAGCTGTCGCTGAAGCGGGCATAGACCTTCGGATCACGGACAGCGCTCCACCCTGCAGCAAGCGCGACCGCATGAAGGCGGTCGACGTCCTCACGCGAGTCGACGGCGAAGGCGAGATGCTGCCAACCGACGCTGCCGTGCTGATGCGGGCCTGTCCCTGACTCTCGTGCAGGGAAGATGATCAGCTCGGTATCGCCGCCGCGCTGCCATGAAACGCTGTCCGCTTTGTCGTAGCCGCAGGTGTAACCGAGCGCCTCGAGTACGGGGTGAAACTGTTCGCGACCGCGTGCGAGATCTTCAACTGTCATTCCCAGATGATCAACGAGAGCCATCTGCTCAGTCTCGCGGAAATTCATGAAAACATCGAGGATGCCGACCGCTCACGATCTGTGGGGAGATTCCTTTAGAACAGGGCAGTCGGTAAGGCACCCTCGAACTCCAGCAGCCACCGCTTCGTCGGAAGGCCCTGTCCTCGATCGCCGCCGGAATACCCGCCGAGCCCGTCGCTGGCCACCACTCGGTGACATGGCACGATGATCGGCACCGGGTTCGCACCCATGATCGCACCGACGCCTCGGGCAGGAACACTCGTGCCGCTCAGCGCCGCGAGCTCGCCGTAGGTGACTGACTGCCCATGCGGAACCTGCTCGGCGAGGGTGTTCAAGACTGCGCGGGTGACGTCGGGAGGCGCGCCCAGGTCGAAGGGCAGATCAAACGTTGTGAGGCTGCCGCTGAAGTACGCGCGCAGCTGTTGCATGGCCTCGGTCAACAGGGAATCACGGACCTGCTCGTTCGGCAGGGGTGGCAGCGGCGCGCTGCACCAGGCGACATGTGTGATCGACTGGCCGTCGCTGGTGACTGTAAGCAGACCAACAGCGGTGTCGAGGGTGTCAGATGACGACATGCACGCGACTGTATCCGTGGCCGCGGACATCTACAGTTCGATACCGTGCGACTCGTCGTTCACACCGCTGTTGCCGCCCTTGCGGGATTCGACCGAAATCAGCCACACCAGCGAGACGATTGCGGCGAGCAGCAGCCCGAGCCACACGTTCTGCAGAATGAGTCCGATCACGATGCCCAGCACAATCAGCACAACCGTGCCGCCGAGCCAGGTCCAGCGTTGTTTCTTTGATGCCGCCATGGCGCCAGCCTAGGGGAGTCTGCGCCGTCAGCGCTTGCGGTGGGTTGCATCTACCTCGGGGAGTTCAGCGCTTGCGGTGGTCTTCCGGCGCCAGCCTTGGTCCCTTCCGTGCCTCGCGCGGCCCGCCGGCCAGGATCAGGCGGATGACGCGCTGACGATGTCCGCCCCAGGGCTCGAGGAGTTCTAACATCCCGTCATCGTCAGTCCGTGAACCGGTCAGCGCGAATCCGACCTCGTGGGCGAGATGATAATCGCCGACGCTGACAGCATCGGGATCGCCGAGTGCCCGAATTCGAGTCTCTGCGGATGTCCATGCGCCAATGCCGGGGAGGCTGGTGAGGATGTTCTCGCGGTCATTGCCGGTGCGGGCCGCGCGTACGGCATCGGCGACGCGTTGCCCGCGCTCGGCCGTGCGCACAATTGCCCGTGACTGTGGCGGCTCCACGCCGGCCTGATGCCAACTCCACGAGGGGATTCGCCGCCAGCCTTCAATCGTCGGAGGAGCGAACATAGGCCGGGGCGTCGGGCCAGGCGCGCGTTCACCGAAGCGGGTGTTCAGCACGCGCCAGGCGCCGAAGGCCTGGAGCGATGTGACCTTCTGCTCGATGATGGCGCTGGCTAGAGCGTCGAAAACGAGGTCGGTACGGGGGAGGCGTGAGCCAGCGGTGCGGCGGGCAATGTTGGCGAGCAGCGGATGCTCCGACACATCAAATCCGGTGTCATCGTCGCGCGCGCCGCAGAGGTCTGGGAGCTGTTCGAGTGCCCAGGCTGCGCCTGGCCCCCAGGCTGTGGCATGAACTTCACGAGCAACGGATCGCAGCGCGAGAGTCGCGACTCCCTCGGGGGTGCGGGCCGCGCGCCACAGCGTTGACCCGTCGATGAGCATCGTCGGATCTTTTGGCCCGCGCATCAGGGCTCCGACCGTGCGGAACAGGTTCAGATGATGCGCAGGGCGGTAGACCGTTGTCAGCGGTGCAGCCACTTGGGCTGTTTCCTCCGCTGTCGTCGTCATGCGAATACCCTACGTCCCCGCTCTGACAGTGGAGAGTGTCTGCTCTCGCATCCCACCCGCATCCCGTCCGCATAACTCCGGAGTTTCTTGCTGAAACGGCGCGGTCTCGACCGCAAAAACAGCGATCTGCGAAAAATCTCCGGAGTTATGCGGCGGTGTGGCGGCCTACGGCGGTGGCGTGCGGCGGCAGCGGTGGTGTGAGGCGGCGGGGAAAGGGGGATTTGCGCGCGAACGCCGCAGCAACTCAGAACCGGTCGGGCGAAGGGGTGCCGTGACCGTAGCGGATGACGACGTCGGCGTGGCGGTCGAAGCGGTAGCCGACACCGCGCACCGTGCGCACAATGTCTTCGTAGCGGCCTAGCTTGGCGCGCAGGCGACGTACGTGCACGTCGATGGTGCGCTCGCCGGGGGTCTCATCGTCCGGCGACTGCCACAGTGCGTCGACGAGTTCCGAGCGCTCGATTGTGCGGCCCTCGCGGAGGACGAGGTACTGCAGCAGTTCAAACTCTTTGTACGTGAACGCGGCCGAGTCGCCGTCGATCAGGACGCGTTTGCGAGAGATGTCGACGGTGACGCCGTAGTTCTCGTCCTGCTCTTCTTCTTCTGCAGCCTTGGTGCGAGCGATCGCGCCCGGCTCCTGCAGCGCGAGGCGCACGAGGTCGAGGTCGCGTCCGCCAGAACCGTGTGGTGCAAGTGCCACGGTGGCGTGGGTCTCAGCGCCGGGTGCGAGTTCGGCCAGTGTGCGGCGCAGTGCGTCGACCAGCAGCGGAAGGCTGACGCCAGCTTCAGCAGCCTTGATTTCGTCGAGTCCGACGTAGAGGGCGAAGCCGCGAGGTGAGCGGGTCGCAGGAAGATCTGCGGCGACCGGTGCGACGGCAACAGGTGCCTGCTCGGCAAGCGGCGGAACAGCACGCAGATGAGGAGCGCGAGTGGCGGGACGTTCGAGAGTTGCGATGTTCGACATGATGATGAAGTCCTTGCGAATGTGAGCCCATACGGCTCAAATGTGTTGCGGAATGACCCGAGAGGCCGGGGAACAAGCACGCAGGTGGGTGCTTGGGGCTGTGACGTCGCAGATAGCGATCGGTCAAGCCAGCAGGAGTCGCTGAGGGTCAGCTACACATTCGGCAACACATGCCAATGCAGCCGGGCATCATCATCCCGGCAGTCCTGTTCGCCTCCTGGGCGGACAAAGGGCGCGCATTGGTGGTCATGGGTTGGATTATGTCTGAGAATGTCACACCGTGTCAAAACGAGTCCACGTGTGTCGTAGTGGCCTAGCGTGGAGAAATGACCGATTCCACGATCATCGACGGCTTCCTATTAACCGATGAGAAGGATGCTTCGCGCTACACGCTCATGCGTGATGGCGTGCTCGTCAGCGTTCTCGACTACCGCGATGACGGCGACACCGTCGCACTCACTAGGGCCTTCACTATCCCGACTTTCCGCGGCCACGGCCATGCGGCGCGCGTGGTGCAGGGGGCTGTTGCCGACATTGAGAGCCGCGGTGGCCGCAAGGTCGATGCAGTCTGCTGGTACGTCGCAGAGTGGTTTGAACAGAACCCCGAGCACGCCGGGTTACTACGACAGCGCTGATGTCGACAAATGTGACGCTGTGTTACTTCTACGCTCGCGTCCTGCGAGGATGAGGGCATGAAGATCGCAGAGGCACTCACCGCACGAGCCGACCTGCAGCGCCGCATCGAACAGCTGCGCGCACGCATCACCGCGAACGCTCGTTATCAAGAGGGCGAAGAGCCCGCAGAGGATGCCGCGGCACTTCTCGGACAGGCCGAGGCCGACCTTGCAGAGCTGCGCACATTGATCCGCAGGATTAACGCGACCAACTCTCGTATTGATCTGGGCGCGGACGGGACGATGACCGATGCGCTCGCCGCGCGGGACGTGCTGCGCCTGCAGCATTCCCTTTTGGCGGATGCTGCGGCCGCAGCATCCGGAACCAACTCGGGGATGCGACAGATGCGCTCCGAGCTGCGTCAGATCGCTGCCCTTCCCGTCGGTGAACTGCGCGCGGCCGCTGATGGTGTCGCGCAGGAGTTGCGTGCGCTGGACAACCGGATTCAGCAGGCGAACTGGACGCACGACCTGGAGGATTAGAGCGGAAGTCGGTAGCCATGACGAGGCGGACACAAGCCCTGCCGGAGGGTCAATTCCGGCTCCTGTAGGGCGGAGGGCAGCCCCGATCTCGCATCGCGCAGCCCCGCACGCCGCACAGGTGAAAGCGCACAGCGCAATCTGCACAACCGCGTGTCGATCGTCGAGGTGAGGGTGGGTCAGGGGACCTTCCGGCTCGAATCCACAGGAACTACGCAGTACAATTGAACTCTGCTCAGCGCCGCTAGCTGAGGCGGTCAGTGGCTCTCTTGAGCGCTGGTCCGAGGCTTGAAACCTCCGGCATCCTCATCAGACACCGGAGGTTTTTCCATGTCATCGACCCTGCGTGCGCACCACTTGCGCACCCACCCCACAGCCAAATGGTGGGCGCTGTTTGTCATCTCTCTGACGCAGCTCGTCGTCGTCTTGGACGGCACGATTGTCAACATCGCACTGCCACAGGCGCAGCTTGCTCTGGGCATGGACGACCATCTGCGTCAGTGGGTCGTCACCGCCTACGCCCTTGCATTCGGAGCGCTGCTCTTGCTCGGTGGACGCATCGCCGATTTTTGGGGACGCAAGCGCACCTTCATGGTGGGCATGATCGGATTCGGCCTTGCCTCGCTCTACGCAGGTATGGCGGCGGCGGGCTGGGAGCTGATTCTCGGCCGGGCACTGCAAGGCGTTTTTGCGGCGATGCTCGCTCCTGCCGCCCTCGCACTGCTGACGACGCTGTTCCCCTCCGGTAAGGAACGTAACGTTGCCTTCGCCGTATTCGGCACGGTCGCGGGTGCGGGCGCCGCCGTGGGCATGGTGCTCGGCGGCTTTCTGACAGAGTTCTTCGACTGGCGTTGGTGCCTGCTCGTCAACCTCTTCTTCGTGGCGGTCGGCCTCGTCGGCGGGGCGCTCTTCCTCACTGAGAGCAAGTCCGAGGGTGACAAGCGCTACGACATGTGGGGAGCGCTTTTCGTGACGGCCGGACTCGCGTCACTCGTGTACGGGTTCAGCCTCGCAGAAGGCGGATGGGGCAACCCGCTGACGATCACGTTCCTCGCTCTCGGTGTTGTGCTGCTCGCCGTTTTCGTGTGGGTAGAGACGCGGGTTCGCAATCCTCTGCTGCCACTGCGTGTGGTTACGCACAGCGTGCGCGGTGGGGCATTCCTCATCCAGGCTGTTGCCGGCAGCGTCATGATCGGCGCCACGCTGTACCTCACCTTCCATTTGCAGATTGTTCTCGGAATGGGCGCGCTTGAGGCGGGCATCGCGAGTCTTCCGCTGCCGCTGGGCACCATGGTGCTGGCCGGCGTCGCCACAAAGATGCTGGGTAGCGTTGGCCCGCGTCCGATGCTGATCGGCGGACCACTCGTTGTGGCGACGGCGCTGATCTATCTGTCGTTTATCACTGCGGATGGCAACTACTTTGTGCAGGTCGCTCCCGCGTTGCTGATGATGGGCATGGGCATGGCGTTTGTCTTCATCCCGCTGCAAAACGTTGCGCTGACAGGGGTCGCGCCGCACGATGCTGGTGTTGCCTCTGCGGTCACCAACTCGGCGATGCAGATCGGCGGATCGATCGGATTGTCGGTGTTCACCGCGGTGTATGCGGCGGTGGTGGCTGCTCATGAGCATGTCGGTCCTGCTGAGCTGGCGGGCGGGTATAGCGGCGTCTTTATCGCCGCCGCGGTCGGGATGCTGATCGCTTCTGTGATCGCGATCACGATGGTGCGCGGGCGCAAAGAAGATCTGCTGCCGCTCGGGCCTGTGGCTGATGAGGACGAGTTGGCGCCGATTCTCGCGCACTGAGCGGATGCTGGCGGCCTTTCAGAGGCGTGCCACGGCACGCCTCTGAGGGAATGTCTGTGGCTCTCCGTACGGTGTGAATATGCGAATCCTGCACACCTCTGACTGGCACATCGGTCGCACCTTCCATGGCAACTCGACCATGGATGCTCTCGCCGATGTTCTGTCCGCATTGGTGCAGCAGGTGCGCGCGTCTTCGGTCGACGTCGTGATCGTCGCGGGCGATGTATTTGACTCGGCAACTCCGGCAGGTGCTGCATACACATTGCTCGGTGAGACGCTGGTCTCGCTGCATGATGCGGGTGCCAAGGTCATCGTCACAAGTGGCAACCACGACTCGGCTGCGCGCTTGGGTTTCCAAGCGGGGCTGCTGCGCGAGGGCATCCACGTATTGACCGACCCGAGGGCAGTCGGTGAGCCGATAACGATCGACGATGCCGAGGGGCCGGTGCATTTTTACGGCATCCCTTACCTCGAGCCGGCTATTGTTCGCCAGCACTGGGAAGGCGTCACGCTGCGCACGCAGGCGCAGACCATGGCGCATGCGATGGATCTGGTGCGCGCGGGTATGTCCGGTCACGAGGGGCGCTCGGTCGCGATCGCGCACTGCTTCGCCGCGGGAGTTGACGCCACGGCCGGACTTGAGCGCGAAGTGCGCCAGGGCGGACTCGACGTCGTGCCGATCGATGTCTTCGACGGTCCCGACTACGTCGCGCTCGGTCACATTCACGGGCGTCAGACGCTCAGCGAGCGGGTTCGGTATGCGGGCGCTCCGCTTCATTACAGCTTCGGCGAACAGCACAAAGAGCGTGGATCCTGGCTTATCGACCTCGACTCTTCTGGACTGGCCAGCGTTGAGTGGCTTGCTCTGCCGGTGCCGCGGCGTCTGGTGACGTTGAGGGGAACCCTTGATGAGATCCTCTCGGCTGAGAACGTCGCAGCACATGCAGAAGACTGGGTGTGCGCGGTTTATACCGATGCGTTGCCGCAGGCCGAGCCGATGCGTCGACTGAAGGAACGGTTCGTTTTTTGTGCGATGGTTCAGCACGCTCCGATTCTGGTCGGCGAGCCCGAAGAGCACTCGTATGCGGCGCGGCTGAAGTCGGCTGTGACAGATACCGAGCACATCGAGGCGTTCCTCGAACACGTGCGGGCCGGCCAAGGACCGAGCGAGCGTGAGAGCGAACTCATCCGCGAGGTGCTCGATGAGCGCGTGGTCGCTGAGGCCCTTGTCTAGTGCGCCTTCACCGTCTTGAGATCGAGGGGTTCGGTCCGTTCCGCAGCAGGCAGAGTGTTGATTTCGATGCGTTCGCCGATGACGGCATCTTCCTGATCGCCGGGCGCACCGGCGCGGGCAAGTCGAGCATTTTGGATGCTGTGTGCTTCGCGTTGTACGGATCCGTGCCGCGCTACGAAGGCGGAGAGAAGCGACTGCGCAGCGACCACTGCGAGCCAGATGATCTGAGCGAAGTCGTCGTCGAGTTCAGTACGACATCCGGACGATATCGGGTGACGCGCTCCCCGGAGTACATGCGTCCGGCGAAGCGCGGCGGCGGCCTGACGAAACAGGCTTCCGGTGTGCAACTCGAAGTCCTTGAACCATCCGATTTCGACCAGGGCACGTGGGTGACGCTCGCGGCAAAAGAGAAGCGCGTGGCGGACGAACTGGATGAGATTCTCCAGCTGAGTCGAGAGCAGTTCCTGCAGGTCATCTTGCTAGCGCAAAACCGGTTCGCGAGGTTTCTACTCGCCGACAGCAAAGAGCGGCAGGGGCTGCTGCGAAGGCTGTTCGGTACCGAGCGGTTCGAAGACGTCCAGGCTCGGTTCGATGACCGCCGACGCGCGTCCGAGAATGCGCTCGCCGGGGTCTTTGCCACGGTCGGCGCTCGACTTGGTGAGGCAGAGCGGGTCGCAACTGCGGCAGAGCTCTGGGGCGAGTCAGATTCCGCTACGGATCCGGCGTCCACCGAAGAGCGCATCACGGCGCTACGCGCGGCACTGACCCGGGCTGAATATCGCGTCGAGCGTCGTGGGGCCGAGCGAGACGACGCCGAGAAATCGCTGTCGATCGCCGATGCAGCCCTGACGGCTGCGCGTGATGACGCGAAGGCGCAGCAAGAACGCGATCGCGCCCGTGCCGCGCTCACATCGCTGGAGTCCGCACAGCCCGAGATCGATGCTGCTCGGCTGGCTCTGCAACGTGCCCG
>DQHP01000124.1 GCA_003524435.1 Microbacterium sp. | reverse complement strand
CCTCGCCCGCGGCGCCCGCAACCGTGCGGTGCGCGCGATCGAAGCCAGCGGCACGATCGCGCAGTTTCCCATGCAGAATTGGCTCACCGGAAAGTTTCGTGCGGCGGCGGGGGAGCAGAACCACGGCGAGTTGCAGTCACTGTGGCTCGGTCAGGCCGCTCCGCTCGCGCGCCTCGACACGGCCGAAGAGGTATTCACCGAGCTTGTCGCGGGGCTGTAGTGCAGCATCCTGCGCTGGTGTTCGGCGCAGCATCCTCACCTCGCGTTGCGCCCGAGAACAGGAGCTTCGCCCGAGAACAGGAGGAATCTGCAGAATTCTCCTGATCTGGGTGCTTTGTCCTGATTTCGGGCGAGCGAGATAGGGGTGGGCGGGTGGAATAGCCGCGGGCGGGCGGGCGCGCTACAGAATCACTGTGGAACGGCCGTGCACGATCACGCGGTCTTCGGCGTGCCACTGGACGGCGCGTGCGAGTACCTGACGCTCGACATCAGCGCCGCGGCTCTGCAATTCTGCGGCCGAATCGGCGTGCGAAGCACGGGTGACGTCCTGCTCGATGATTGGACCCTCATCGAGGTCAGCCGTGGCATAGTGCGCCGTCGCACCAATGAGTTTCACACCGCGCTCTTTGGCACGCGCATAGGGATTCGCGCCGATAAACGCGGGCAGGAAAGAGTGGTGGATGTTGATCACCGGAGCGCCGACTTTTTCGATGAAGTCATCGGTGAGGATCTGCATGTAACGCGCCAGCACGACCAGGTCGACGTTTCCCTGCAAGAGCTCGAGCTGGCGAGCTTCCATAGCTGGCTTGTCCCCGGCGGGGATATGTACGAAGGGGACGCCGAAAGTGCGCACCGAATCGGCGAGATCAGGGTGGTTGGAGATGACCATCGTGATGTCGATATCGAGTTGGCCGCGCTGTTGGCGCCACAACAGTTCCATCAGACAGTGGTCGTACTTCGAGACGAAGATCGCAACGCGCTTGCGGCGCGAGGTGTCGTGCAGTGACCATTCCATCTCAAAACGGCCGGCAACCTCACCTATGGAGGATTCCAGAGCGGGGCGCGCTGCCGCCAGTCCGTCCAGATGGATCACCGTGCGCTGGAAGAATCGCCCACCCGCGGCATCCGTGGAATGCTGATCAAGCGAAATGATATTTGCGCCGTGGTTCGCCAAAACGTTGGCAACGGCCGCGACGATTCCTGGCTGATCATCGCAGGCGATGAGCAGGCGTGCGGTATCGGTCTGAGACATGGATGCTCCTTGCAGGGGTGTGCATCGATTCTGCCCCGTTCATGCCGGGGTGGACGAATCGTGCGCGGTAGACCGTCGTGTCGGTACCCTGAACAAGTGGATGCGAGCGACGCGGGGCTGGTGCTGATACCTCTGCTTGCGGTCGCTGCTCCTCTGCTCGCACGTGGCGTGCGGCCGGCGCTTCGTGTTCCGATCATCGTCTTCGAGTTGCTTCTCGGCGTTCTCGTGGGCCCTGCGCTGCTGGGCTGGGTCCAAGAGAGCGTGGTGTTGGAGAAACTCAGCGACTTTGGACTCGCGATGCTCTTCTTCATGGCGGGCATGGAGATCGATTTTCGAGCAATTGCGGGGAAGCCACTCGTGCGTGCCTCGCTCGGCTGGGTCCTCAGTCTGCTGCTGGGCATCGGCATCGGGTTCCTGCTCGCCCCGAACGAAAGCGTGGTGGTGATCGGGATCGCGCTGAGCTCCACTGCTCTAGGCACGCTCATGCCGATCCTTCGCGATGCGCGAGAACTCGGCACGCCGCTGGGGAACGTCATCACCGCGATTGGTTCGGTGGGAGAGTTCCTGCCGCTGATCGCAATCTCGATTTTCCTCAGTACGCGCAGGGCGCCGGTGGCTGCTGCGATTCTGCTGGCCTTCGTCCTGCTCGCCGTCATCGTGATCGTCGTGGCCAGGCGTGCGTCCCATGGTGCACTGCACGCATTTGTGCGGTCGACGCTGCACACCTCCGCCCAGTTCGGCGTCCGGTTCGTGCTGCTGCTGATTGCCGCTCTTGTCGGGCTCAGCGTCGTGCTGGATCTTGACATGCTGCTCGGCGCTTTCGTCGCTGGTGCGGTGTGGCGCATCATCATGGTGCGTGCACCGAAGTCTGACGCCGCGGCGATCGAGAGCAAGATCGAGGCGATCGCTTACGGATTCCTGGTGCCGATCTTCTTTCTGTACACCGGAGTCACGTTCGACCTGGCCTCGCTCACGGCGACACCTGCCACGATCGCCCTGGTGCCTCTGTTCCTCGTCGCGCTCTTGTTGATTCGGGGCCTCGCGGCACAGCTGTCGGCACCGAAACAGACCAGCACGCGCGATCGAACGGCGATGGCAATGCTGGCCGCGACTGGCCTTCCGATCATCGTGGCCGTCACAGCGATCGGGGTGGATGAGAAGGTCCTGGAGCCTGCGATCGCAGCGGCACTTGTGGGAGCAGGGATGCTGTCGGTGCTGATCTATCCGCTCATCGCGATGACGTTGCGCGGTGACCGAGAGCGAGTGGCTGCTGTCGAACGCGACCTGCCGCAGGGAGAGCTGTGACATCGGCATCTGAACTGCTTGCTGCCGCACGGGCTGCACTCACCGGCGTCTCGAAGGAGGGACTCGGCGAAGAACGCTCTTCGCGGTGGCGCGGCCAGCGGATCGTGCGCATGGGGGAAGCCTGGCACGTCGGGGTGCTGCTCCTCACTGACGATCGGGTTCTCGCGACCGCCGAGGTGTTGCGCGCTGCCGATCCAGGACGCCGCGGTTACACGGCTGAGTCGGCCAGGGCGCGAGCTGCGCGGCGGCAGATGGCCCTGCGGGGCGGATTCAGTGAGGGCGAGGTCGTCCACGTCGGGTGGTCAGCCATTGACCTGGATGCTGTCGATGCGGGTGTCGCGTCAGGACCGCTGATGCTGCGTGAAGGTGTGCCGATGGTGCGGTGGTCGGGGGCGTCGTATCGGCCGCTTGAGGGATATGTACGTGAGCAGATCGAGCTGATGCTCGGTCGGTGAGCCTCCCGCAGGGGCATTGAGTGAGCGCTGAGTGAGCTCCCTTCAGCGCGTCGACACCGTAACCGACGCAGCAAACCGGCGCAACAGGTCATGCCCCGCGACGCCCTGCGCCGCAAGCACCTCAGCCTCGACGGCGCTGAACTCGGCGGCATCGAAATAACCGTTATTGCGGTAGAACGTCATGCGATCGGCGAAGTCGCGCGGCGTCGGCTCAGGATGAAACTGTGCTGCGTAGAGGTGCTCGCCGACGCGATACGCCTGTACCGGACACTCGTCATTTTTAGCGAGGAGTGTCGCTGAGGGAGGAACGGCTGCCGCACTCTCTTTGTGCGCGGTGAAGACGCGCAAAGTCGGCGCACTCGGACCGAATACCGAGTCAGATGCCGCGGCATCCGTCGTGTGAATCTCGGTCGCTCGCGTTGATTCAGGATGCTCCAACGTCAAGGTGCCACCGAGCATCCGTGTGACGACGCCGATGCCGAAGCAGGTGAAGAACGCTGAGGCCGCTCCCTCGAGCGTCCGCGCGGCGATTCGTTCCAGGTCAGCTTCCACCCGTTCTTGCAACGGCGTCTTGACGGCATCCGTCACGTTGAACGGCGATCCGCCGATCACGAAGGCGTCGTGCCGCTCGAGAACTTCTGAGGTGAGGGCATCGGCGACCAGATCGAGTTGATCAAGTTCCGTGACCCCTAATCCGCGCAGAAATGAGGCATGTTCGGCGTCGGCAGCGCCACGTTCGGGACGCACGCAGATGTACAGAATCGAAGCCACCTCACAATTCTATTCGGCGCTGCGGGAATATCGTCAGCAGGCCCGCGTTGAACCTGAGTGCAGTACGCTCAACTTTATACTTGAGTGATGTTCGCTCAACTTTCAGGAGGATACAGTGGCCAACGAATTCCGCGACACCGGCGCCGGCTCTTTTGATGACTTCCTCGCTCGCTACCTTGCGGGCGCACAAGCTCGACAGGCTCGATCTATCGACCTCAGCCGGTTCCTGACCGCGCGCACTCAGAGGATTCTGCAGCGAGCGGGGGCCTTCGCGCTTGAGCGTGGACAGACAGAGCTTGATGCGCTGCATGTGCTGCGCATGATTGTCGAAGATGAGACGGTTGCCCAGGCCGTTGAGCAGATCGGCGTGAGCCCGAAGCAGATCATCGACGCCGTGGAATCGCGGTTGCCGCTGCAGAGTGAGGCAGCCGAGACGGATGCTGCGACGATAACTCCCAGCGCCAGCCGTGCGCTCTTTCATGCCTACCAGGTCGCCCGCTCGGCTGGCGCGACCTACATCGACCCGGAACATCTCTTCTTCGCGCTTGTGCTCGGCCAAGACGTGCCAGCAGGCCAGGTCCTTGCTCGTGCCGGGGTCACGGCCGAAGCTCTGACGCAGGGGGCTCGCGAACATGTCTCGGCGCCGGTCGGCGGCGAGAGCGCAGAGTCTGAGCCCGCAGCATCCGAGTCTCCGATGCTCGACAAATACGGCATTGACCTCACCGCGCGTGCTCGCGCCGGGGAACTTGACCCTGTGATCGGCCGCGCAGATGAGATCGAGCAGACCATTGAGATCCTCAGCCGCCGCACCAAGAACAACCCGGTGCTGATCGGTGAGGCTGGTGTCGGTAAGACCGCGATCGTCGACGGTATCGCCCAGGCCATCGTGGATGGCACAGTTCCCGCCCAGATCGAGGGACGCCGGGTCATCACGCTTGATCTGCCGGGCATGCTCGCCGGGACCCGCTATCGCGGCGACTTCGAAGAGCGCCTCACAAAGACCATGGACGAAATCGCCGCACTTAAGGACGAGATGATCGTCTTCATCGATGAGGTGCACACGGTGGTAGGCGCCGGCGGTGCGGGCGACGGCGGAATGGATGCCGGCAACATCCTCAAGCCTCGGCTGGCTCGTGGTGACCTGCACATGGTCGGCGCCACCACTTTGAGCGAGTATCGAAAGATCGAGAAGGATCCGGCGCTGGAGCGTCGTTTCCAGCCGGTCAGGGTGGACGAGCCGTCGCCTTCGGATGCGGTGCGCATCTTGGAAGGGCTGAAGGGTGCCTACCAGCAGCATCACGCAGTGACCTATACGGATGCTGCGCTGGTTGCCGCTGCGGCGATGAGTGCCCGCTACCTGCCTGACCGGGTGCTGCCAGATAAAGCGATCGACTTGATCGATCAGGCCGGCGCGCGATTGCGGTTGAAGCTCGGTCTTCCGGTCGACACATCTGCGCTGACGGCAGAGTTGGCCGACCTCGAGACGCGCAAGAATGACGCCGTGACGGCGGAGCACTACGAAGAGGCTTCGGCGCTGCGTGATGAGGCTGTGAAGGTACAGGTGCGGATCGACGCCGCGGCCGGAGGCCACGTGGAGGCCGCGGATGCTGTGGTCGACGAACGCGAGATCGCTGAAGTGATTGCGCGGGCTACCGGTATCCCCGCCAGCCGCCTCACCGAGGGGGAGCGTGAGCGCCTTGCCGATCTTGAGACCGAGCTGCATGCTCGAGTGATCGGCCAAGAGGACGCCGTGACCGCTGTATCGCGTGCGGTGCGCCGTAGCCGCACTGGCATGGGTGACGCTCGTCGACCGGTCGGATCGTTCCTATTCCTCGGTCCTACTGGTGTCGGCAAGACCGAGCTCGCGAAGGCGCTTGCTGACCGACTTTTCGATGACGAGAACACCGTGATCCGCTTCGATATGAGCGAGTTCGGTGAGCGGCACACCGTGTCGCGACTCGTCGGGGCTCCTCCTGGATACGTCGGCTATGACGAGGCCGGACAGCTCACCGAGCGTGTGCGCCGTAACCCCTACTCGATCGTGCTGTTCGATGAGATCGAGAAAGCACACCCCGACGTGTTCAACCTGCTGTTGCAGGTGCTTGACGACGGGCGTCTGACCGATGGTCAGGGTCGCACGGTGGACTTCCGCAACACGGTAATCGTGATGACCTCGAACATTGGGTCGGAGTTCCTCGCCTCGCGTTCGGGGGCGCTCGGGTTCGTGTCATCACAGGACGCCTCAGCCAACGGCTTCGCGTCGATGGATGACCTGCGGGCACGCGTGATGGGCAAGCTTCGTGAGGCGATGCGTCCGGAGTTCTTGAACCGGATCGATGAGATCGTGCTGTTCCAGAAGCTCACTCGTGAGGAGATCGCGCGGATCGTGCGGCTGATGCTGCAGGCAACCGCAGCTCGTCTCGGCGAGCGGGCGGTCACGATTGAAGTGACTGATGCCGCCGTGGAATGGCTGGGCGAGCATGGCTACGAGCCGGAGTACGGTGCGCGCCCGCTGCGCCGGCTGATTCAGCGCGAGGTCGATGACCGCATCGCTGACCTGCTGGTGTCGGGTGCCCTGGTGGACGGCGGCGCAGTGCGCGTAGACGCCGGAGCCGACGGCCTCACACTTGATGCCCCGGTGCTGGTGGCCTGAAGCCGACCTTGGCCACACGGTGATGCGGGATAGGTTGTGTCGGTTTCGAGCGCGCGCAGACCCGACCAAACCTATCCCGCAGGCGAGCGGGTCTGGGATCGGGTGCCTCTAGCGTGACGAGTTTGAGGTGCGGCCGCGGACAATGCCGACGAAAGTCTCAATGTCCGCGGTCGTACGCTCGCGCGGCCACGCAAGGGCGACGGTCGAGGTCGGCCCCGCGAGCAGCGGCCGATAGTCAACGTCTTTACGATGATGCAGGCGCGCCAGCGACATCGGCACGACGACGATACCAACGCCGGTGGCCACCGTGGCAATGGCATCTGCGGTGGTCTCCAGCGGCGCGAAGCGCGGAGACTCCGTTGGCAGAGCGAGTGGACCGAGCACGTCGTCGAGCGGGGTGATGAGCACCTCGCCGACGAGATCATCGGCCGTCAGCCGATCGACGGCCATCAAATGCGATTCCGCGGATGCCACCACCACCGCCACCTCGTCGTAGAGCGAGATCAGGTGAAGTGAGTCATCGGCGAGGGGAAGACGGATCAGCGCAGCATCCAACTCGTCGATCGCCGTGCGTTGCGTTCCTGGATCGATGGACACGAGCTCCATCGTGACGTGCGGCATCCGCCGCTTCCACGTGTCGATCCACTTGCCCGGCGTCGCTCCCGGCACGGCGCCGAGACGAAACGTGCGCGGCTCCTCGGGCTCAGGACGAGCGTCGAAGACGACCTTGGCTTTCGGCTTGCGGGCGCCCCCGCTCTGCGTGGCGCGGCGCGGTGTTGTTCCTTTTGCAGCACGTGCTGCTCCTCGTCCTT
>DQHP01000082.1:15075-24536 GCA_003524435.1 Microbacterium sp. | reverse complement strand
CCGCCGGCGCCGAGCACGAGCACGCGGGCTGCGCGAAGTCGCCGCTGAGCGAGTTCGCCGAAGCCCGGCAACATCAGTTGACGGCTGTAGCGGGTGATGCGCGCGGGCTCCAGTGCCGGGCTCGGCTCGATGAGCGGGAACATGGCGCCATTCTACTCGGCGGCGTCCACAGTGCGGTACTTCTCTTCCACAATGCGAATATTGATTTCCGGGGGGCGGGCTAAGCTATACGCATGGCTATCGTGACGGTGCGATACTTCGCCGCAGCCTCAGAAGCGGCAGGTCGCGAACAAGAGCAAATCACGCTCGACACTGACCCTACTCTCGGCGCGCTCCGAGACGAACTGCTCGCGCGCTACGGTGACGCGATGGCGCGCGTGATGCGGTCAGGATCGTTCCTCGTCGATGGCACGGTACGCCGCGACCTGGCGACGCCGGTGGGCGGGGCGGTCGATATCTTGCCGCCATTCGCTGGCGGATGAGCTGATGGCTCACTTCACTTCCTCCACCGGCGAAACGCCATCTCCGGTGCCGACACCGTCCGAGCACGCCCAGTCGATCGCTGAGCTGCTGACTCCGCTGTTTTCCCGATTGGCCGATCCAGCACACGCCGAGCGCATCGACCTTGCGGATCCGACGGCGGCCTTCGGTCGCGTTCTCGCGGCGGATGTCACCAGCACAGTCGCCGTGCCGCCGTTCACGAACTCGCAAATGGATGGCTATGCCGTGCGCGCGGCTGATCTGATGGATGCTTCGGCCGAGCATCCTGTGCGTCTCACCGTCGGTGCGACGAGTGCTGCCGGCGATCCGGTGCGCACCCACGCGCCGGGCACGGCGACGCCTGTGATGACGGGGGCTCCAATTCCGGATGGCGCAGATGCCGTCGTGCAGATCGAGGTCGTTGAACCGCCGCACTTCATCGGCATTGGCGAGGGCAGTCACGATGCGCCAGAAGGCACAACGGTTGCTTTTTCCACCCCGGTCGCGCCCGGCACATTTCTGCGTCAAGCCGGGGCCGACCTCTCCCCCGGCGCGACGATTCTCACCGCCGGCACTCGCCTCGGGTCTGTGCAACTCGGCTCGCTCGCCGCTGGCGGAGTGACCGCCGTCGATGTACAGCCTCGGCCGGTTGTTCTGCTCCTGTCGACCGGGCACGAGTTGCGTACACCTGGCGAGAGCCTTGGCCCGGGACAGATTTATGACGCGAATACGTCATCGCTCACCGCAGCGCTGCACGAGGCGGGCGCGGTGCCGGTGTGCGTGTCGACTCCGGATGATTCGGCCGCCGTTCTCGCGACAATCGACGCACATCCTGCGGATCTGCTCGTGACGACCGGCGGCGTGAGCGCGGGGGCCTTCGAGGTGGTGCGCGACGCGCTCGAGCCGGCGGGGGTGCGCTTCGGCCACGTCGCGATGCAGCCCGGGGGACCACAAGGGTATGGCGTGGCGCGTGTGACGACAGCATCCGGTCTTCGTGAAATTCCGGTCGTGGCATTCCCGGGAAACCCCGTGTCTGCACTGCTGTCTTTTGAGATGTTCTTGCGACCGCTGTTGCGTTCGGCGGCGGGACTCACACCTGATCGGAAGGCGACGCTGGCACCACTGGCGCATGCGATCACCTCGCCAGTCGGAAAGCATCAGATACGTCGCGGGATGCTGCGCGCGGACGGTAGCGTCGAGGTGGGAGCTCCTGGTTCACATCTGTTGCATGATTACGCGCGGGCAACGGTGTTGGCCCATGTGCCGATCGGCGTCTCGGAGCTCCCTGTCGGCGCCGAAGTTGAGATCTGGAGAATTGATGAGTGAGCTGACGCATCTGCGTAGTGACGGTTCGGCCCACATGGTCGATGTCACTGAGAAGGCAGTCACCCGCCGCGAGGCGCGCGCCCAGGCCGTGCTGGTCACGACCGAAGAGGTCGTCGCGATGATCGCGGACGGCTCGCTCCCCAAGGGCGAAGCGCTCGGTACCGCACGACTGGCTGGCATCATGGGCGCCAAGCAGACCTCGAGTTTGATTCCGCTGTGCCATCCGTTGCCGCTGACGAAGCTCGCGGTCGATCTTGAGCCGGCTGGCGATCGGGTGCGCATCGTCGCAACCGCTGTGACGAATGGCGTGACCGGTGTCGAGATGGAGGCGCTGACCGCGGCAAGTGTTGCCGCCCTCACGCTCTACGACATGATCAAGGCCGTCGACAATCGTGCGGTCATCACCGACGTCCTCGTGCTGGCGAAGTCGGGCGGCAAGAGCGGCGACTGGTCACGCGAATGACCAGGTCGGCGGCGGTTCTTGTCGTCTCTACCCGTGCTGCGGCAGCGGAGTACTCTGACCGCACTGGTCCGGTGATCGTGGATTGGTTGCGCTCGCGCGGATTCACGGTGGCGGATGCTGCGATCGTGGCGGATGCTGACATTGCCGAGGACCTTGAGGCCGCTGTGGCATCACGCCCGGATGTCCTTCTGACGACCGGGGGCACGGGGGTCTCGCCCGATGACCGCACACCTGAGGCGACCCGCGCACTCTTGGATGCTGAGCTGCCAGGAATCGGTGAGGAACTGCGCCGCCGCGGTGCCGTGGTCGTGCCGACGGCGATTCTTAGCCGCGGCGTTGCCGGCGTCGCGGGTCGCACGTTCGTGATGAATCTGCCGGGGTCTCCTGGCGGCGTTCACGACGGGCTCGGAGTACTCGACGGGGTGCTTGAACATGTGCTCGATCAGCTGGGCGGGGGCGGGCACGCGGAGGGGTGAGCTCCGCCACTCAGCCGTTCCTCTCGCCAGGAGTTCCTCAAGCGATCAGATGGCTCAGCCTGCGCCGCAGGAACACCAGTTCGACTCGTTCATGCCAGGCCAGCCGGCGCAAGAGTTTCACGGGAGTCCAGATCCCGCCGTCATGGCTGCTCCGAAACGTGCGCGCATGTCGAGAGCCCTATCGTCTGCCGCTGCCAGCAGCGAGAAGGTTTCAGCGCGTTGTGCGTCGAGAATCTCAAGAGTGCGAGCAATCTGGTCATCATCGGCGGGCAAGAGATCTTCCGCGAAGACACCTTCGCGTCCGGTGATCTTCTCGCGCACTTCCAGTTCAGCGTCCGCCACGCCGACGCGGCGCGCGAATAGCAATCGAGCTTCGTTCTCAGTGGCGGCTTGAGTGCATTCGCCCCACGCTGCCAGGTCGAACGACCAGATCGACACCTGACGGAGTCGGACCAAGGGCGTACTTGCGTCTACGACAATGTCCATGAGGAAAGGCTATAGGCACGAGCTTTGTGTTCAAATTTACTAGTAGTAATGTCTGAGGCTACCTGTTATATAGAAACTATGAACAGCATCGTCGCTCGCGTCGAAGACCTAGACAGGTCTCTCGATGAGGCGAACCGCGATGCGTTTGATTCCGAACAGATTCCTGATCTGGCGGATGCTGAGATCGCGGCACTTCTGGAAGTAAGTGGGCGCATTCAGAAGCGGGTCGAGGCTTTGCAGGTCGAAGCGACCTGTCAGGTGCTTGAACGCTCCACGCCGATGCGTGATGACAAGATCACCGAGAAATACGGGTGGTCCCGCCCGGTCGACCTCGTACGCGTCCTGATCCGCACCGAGAGCCGAGATGCGAACCGGGTCGTGAAGACGGCGCGGCTGCTGAATCGCACGCGGGGCATGTCAAGCGGGGAGTTTTTGCCGTCTCGATACCCCGCATTGCGGGCAGCAATGGTGTCCGGGGCGATCGGCATCGCGGGCTTTCTCGCGGCGGTCGAACCCTTGGAGCAGTCACGGGATCGGATTCTCGACAACGCGCGGCTTGAAGCCGACCAGCAGCTCGCTGACCTCGCCTGCGGTGTCATTCATGACCCAGAAACCGGCGAGCGCGAGACAACGACTGGGCCTCTACCGACGCCGGAAGAGCTGCGCATCCTCTCCCGCGTGTTGGTCGCCTACCTCGACCCTGACGGCGCTGAGCCCTCCGATTCGAAAGCCGCACGCAGCCGCAGTTTTAGCGTTGGACGGGAACGCGACGGGACAGTACCCGTGCGCGGGAACCTGCTCCCCGAAGTCGCCGGACAGCTCCGACTGCTGTTGGATGCCATCCTCAATCCTCGCGTTGACGGACCCGACGACCCCACCCAGGGTGTGCACTTCACCGAAAGCGCTGACGCTGACAGCGCGAACGGCGCAGAAACCACCCCGAACGGCGACCCGATTAGTGAGACTCAGTTCTTCGACCACCGCACCCGCGCACAGAAGATGCATGGTGCTTTCGCGATGATCATCAACACCGCCGCATCCGCCGATCTGCTCCCCCACCTCGGCGGCGCAGCACCCACCCTCACCGTCTCCATCACCGCAGACGACTACGCCACCGGCCAGGGCTGGGCACAAGTCCTGAATACTGGCGACCTCATCCCCTCGCGCGTCGCCGCACAAGTCGGATGCGCAGGCGGAATCCAACGCATCCTCTTCGACAACAACGGCCGCATCAGCGCGATCGGCACCTCCTCCCGCATCTTCAACGCCCTCCAACGCCGCGCCATCACCCTCCGCGACGGCGGATGCATCATCCCCGGGTGCACGGTTCCCGCCACCTGGTGCGAAGTCCATCACGTCCAGGAATACGCCAATGGCGGCCCCACCCACACTGACAACGGCGCCCTGCTCTGCTGGTGGCACCACCGCAACCTCCACCTCTCCGAATGGCGGATCCGTATGAACAACGGCGTCCCCGAAATCAGGGGACCCGTGTGGTGGGACCGAGAACAACGCTGGCACCCGGCTGGCGCACCAAAACCACGACAGCGACACCGACAACCCGTGGGGTGACGCGACCTATCTGCTCCTGCGCGCGACCCCCAGCAGATGTGCACTCTGATCCCGGATACCCGGAACGGCAGCCGCTGCCCGCGCGAGAATCAGAGCGGCATCATGCACGGCAGAATCGACCTCTTTCTCCACCTCAAGGAACAGCCCCGCCGGGCCTTCGACGCCAAAAACCTCGAGCATCTCGAGACCCGCAGCATCCAACTCGTCAGCCAACTCCTCTGCGGTATGAAAATGTCCGGCAGGAAACCGCAACGAACTTGTCGGCGCACCGTCCGAGATCAGGGCAGCCCATTCGTTCGGCAATGGCGAGGGGATTCTTGAGCCCAGCGACGCCGCACCGAACGCGACATAGCGTGATAGCCCCGCAGCGAGAACGAATCCGCCAGGCTTCACGACTCGCCCAGCCTCCCTCAACGCCATCAGACGATCCTCCAGTGACGCCAGATGATAGAGCGGGCCGAGCAGCAGCGCGGCATCAAAAGATTGATCCCCAAAAGGCAAACTCCGGGCATCACCGAGCTGTGCGGAAACTCCGGCTGCGAGCGCCACGTCGATATGGCGCTGCACTGGCTCGACGAGCTCAACGCGGTAGCCAGCATCCTGCAGTGCCTTCGCGTGCAGCCCCGCGCCGCCACCGATATCCACTACCCGCCCGACAGGGACGCGTCCCCGAATGATCTCCTGGGTGCGACGAAATTCGAGCGGCCCCTGCGGCGAGCGCGTCGTCAATCGAGTGCTCTCATCGAACACCTCGCTGTAATAGCGCTGGATGCGAGCGTCGATGTCCTGTTGATCTGCTGGCGACATGGCGCGATGCTACCTTGCCGCGCCGCTTCCGTATGTGCGAGAATAACTAAACGATCGGTCAGTAAAGCGCGAAGGAGCGACGATGACCACCGCGACCGCCACAGAGCACTCAGGCGAGCACGCCCCCGGCCACGACGCCGAGCAGCGCCGTTTCGACGACATCATCGCCGCAGACTCGCGCATCGAGCCGCGCGATTGGATGCCGGACGCCTACCGCAAAACGCTCATCCGGCAGATCTCCCAGCACGCGCACTCCGAGATCATCGGCATGCAGCCGGAGGGCAACTGGATCACCCGCGCACCGAGCCTGAAGCGCAAGGCGATCCTCATGGCGAAGGTGCAAGACGAAGCGGGCCACGGCCTCTACCTCTACTCCGCCGCACAGACCCTCGGCATCACCCGGGACGAAATGACCGACCAGCTCATCACCGGCCGCGCGCGATACTCGTCGATCTTCAACTACCCCACCCCGACTTGGGCCGATATGGGCGCGATCGGATGGCTCGTCGACGGTGCCGCGATCTGCAACCAGGTGCCGTTGTGCCGAGCATCCTATGGTCCATATGCTCGCGCGATGGTGCGCGTCTGTAAAGAAGAATCCTTCCACCAGCGACAGGGTTTCGAGATCCTCCTCACCCTGATGAAAGGCTCCGACGCACAGCGCCAGATGGCGCAGGATGCTGTGAACCGCTGGTATTGGCCCAGCCTGATGATGTTCGGGCCACCCGATGACGACTCCCCGAACTCCGCGCAGTCGATGGCCTGGAACATCAAACGCTTCTCGAATGACGAACTGCGCCAGCGCTTCATTGACATGCTTGTGCCGCAGGCCGAGATACTCGGTGTCACGTTGCCCGATCCCGCACTGCGCTTCGATGAGGAAACCCAACAGTACGTCGGCGGCGAGATCGACTGGACGGAGTTCTTCGAGGTTCTCGCTGGCCGCGGCCCGATGAATACCGAACGTCTGCGCGCCCGGCGCGAAGCACACGAAGACGGGGCGTGGGTGCGCGAGGCTGCGGTTGAGTATGCCCGGAAGCAAGCGCAGCGCGTGGAACAGAAGGCAGCATGATGGCAACCCCCGGCACTGACTCCACCGAACCCTGGCCGCTGTGGGAAGTGTTCGTTCGCGCAAACCGCGGGCTGAGCCATGTCCACGTCGGCTCGCTGCACGCGCCAGACGCTGAACTCGCGGTGCGCAATGCTCGCGACCTCTACACGCGTCGAAATGAGGGCACCTCGATCTGGGTCGTGCCAGCGGATGCCATCACCACGAGCGACCCCGATGCCAAGGGCGCGTGGTTCGAAAGTCCGGCGGGCAAGAACTATCGCCATGCGGTGTACTACACGGCATCAGAGGGGGTGCCGCACCTATGACGCGCACCACCGCAGGGGTCGCTAATGGCCGCAATTACGCGTCCGAGGCGACCAACTCTGGCCCCTCTTCCCCGAGTAACGACCAAGTACGACCCCTCCCGCACGGCCATGTCACCGTTGACGAACTTGATCTCGCGGCAGAACTGTCCGGAGACACGGATGCCACAGCATCCCCGGCCGTCGCCGAATACGCCGTCTGGCTGGGCGATGACGCACTGATTCTCGCGCAGCAACTCGGCGCCTGGATCGCCCATGCCCCCGAGCTCGAAGAAGACGTCGCCCTCGGAAACATCGCCCTCGACCTGCTCGGGCACGCACGCTCACTGCTGCGCTATGCGGGTACCGCCGATGATCGCAGCGAGGATGACCTCGCGTACTTCCGCGACGAGCCGCAGTTCCGCAGCGCATGGCTGTTCGAACAACCCAACGGCGACTTCGCGCAGACGATCATGCGCCAACTCGTCGCCTCCACCTACATGTTCGAGCTGTACTCGGCCCTTCAGCATTCCGAAGACGCCACGCTCGCTGCCATCGCCGAAAAGTCACTCAAGGAAGTCGACTACCACCGCGATCACGCCATCCAATGGACGCTGCGCCTCGCCGGCGGCACCGAAGAATCGCGCACCCGCATCATCCGCGCGCTCGGCGGCATCTGGCCCTACGTCGACGAACTGTTCCGCGATGAGCCGCTACTCGATGAGCTGCAGAGCATCGCCGTGCGCCCCTCCGCACTTCGCGACAGGTTCGACGAGGTCATCGCCGCCGTGTTCATAGAGGCCGAGCTGACCATCCCCGAGGGCTTCACAGCTTCCGGCGGCGGACGACGCGGCGCACACTTCTCCACCCTGGGCTACATCCTCGCCGAGATGCAGGTGCTGGCCCGACAGCATCCGGGGGCGACATGGTGACCACCGTCACGCGGGAGCAGGAAGCGTGGCGGATCGCCGCATCTGTCACCGACCCCGAGGTTCCCGTCCTCACGCTCGAAGACCTCGGCGTATTGCGTCGAGTGGACGTCGACGGTGCGGCAGGCGGCGAGCGCGTCACCGTCACGCTCACCCCGACATACAGCGGATGCCCAGCTCTCGACACGATGCGCGACGACGTCATCCTCGCCCTCACCGCGGCAGGCTTCGGCGATGTTGACGTGCGAACGACGCTGACGCCGGCGTGGACGACGGATTGGATGACGGATGCTGGCAAGCAGAAGCTCATCGACTTCGGCATTGCTCCCCCGACGGGACGCTCGGCGCTCGGGCAGGGTCCGATTCGGCTGCGCATGGCCGTGAAGTGTCCGCGCTGCGAATCGCTCGACACCCGCGAGGTCTCCCGTTTCGGCTCAACATCGTGCAAGGCACTCTACGAATGTCGCACCTGTCTTGAGCCCTTCGACCACTTCAAAGTCCTATGAGCGCCGTGAATGTCGCCGCGCGCCGTCGCGCGAGGTTCCACGAGCTTGAGATCGCTGAGGTCCGGCCGCTGACCAGCGAGAGCATCGAGGTCACCTTCACCGTGCCGCCGGAGTTGCAGGGTGACTACGACTACCTGCCAGGGCAGTACGTCGCGCTGCGCGCCCACGTCGACGGACACGAAGTGCGCCGCAGCTACTCGATCTGCCGACCGCCCACGGCGGGCACCATCAGCGTCGGCATCAAACGCGACCTCGGCGGGCTGTTCTCGGTCTGGGCGCACGAGAACCTGAAGCCGGGCGACCTGATCGACGTGATGAGCCCCGAGGGAAAGTTCACCTCTGCCCTGCCCAACCTCGACCACGCGCACATTGCCGCAATCGCCGCAGGCTCTGGCGTGACCCCGATGATGTCGCTGGCATCTCACGTGCTGGCATCCTCTCCGACGGCGCGCTTCAGCCTTGTTTACACCAACCGCGCGACACAGGACGTGATGTTCCTTGAGGAGCTCGCTGACCTGAAAGATCGCTACCCCGCCCGCCTCGCACTGCACCATGTCCTCTCCCGTGAGCAACGAGCCGCTCCCCTGCTGTCTGGGCGCATCGACGAGGAAAAGCTCAATGCAATCCTCGACGGCCTGCTGCCTCCTGCGACGGTGACCGAGTGGTTCCTCTGCGGCCCCTTCGAGCTCGTTGCCCTCTGCCGCGCCACTCTGGAGGGACGCGGAGTCCGCGCTGACAGCATCCGCTTCGAGCTCTTCACCACCGATGCTGACGGCCCCAGGGCCGACCGTGGGCGACCTGTCATCGCGCGCAAAGGCGATGAGATGCGCCGCATTGAGTTAACGCTCGACGGCCTCTCATCGACGGTGGAGTCACCTGTCGCGGCCGACGAAGCGATTCTGGATGCTGCGCTCCGAGTCCGCGGCGACGTGCCGTTCGCCTGTGCGGGCGGCGTCTGCGGAACCTGCCGCGCCCGCCTCGTAGAGGGCGACGTGCGCATGACGCAGAACTTCGCCCTGGAGCCGGATGAGCTCGAGCGTGGCTACGTCCTGACCTGCCAGTC
>DQHP01000082.1:0-14998 GCA_003524435.1 Microbacterium sp. | reverse complement strand
GTCGCCCACGTGGTGCTGAACGCACCGGACAAGCGCAACGCGCTCGACGAACGAGCCCTCACCCAACTGGGCGACGCCTACGACGAAGCCGCGGCCGCCGGGGTGCGGGCACTGGTGCTCCGCGGCGAAGGGCCTGGATTCTGCGCGGGACGCGACATCGCCGGCGTGGACCCCGCAACGGACGACGCGACCGGATACCTCAGCGGCCTCGTCACACCGCTCCTGAAGAAGATGTCAGCATTTCCGGCGCCGACGTTCGCTACCGCACACGGAGCATGCCTGGGCGTCGGGCTCGGCCTGCTAATCGCCACCGACGTCGTCTACGTCTCAGACACCGCGAAGATCGGATCGCCCTTCGCTGCTCTCGGCGCGACGCTCGACTCCGGCGGACACTCGCTGTTCTACGAACGTCTCGGCGCGCATAAGACTCTCGATCTCATCTACACCGGGCGGCTGATGAGCGGCGCGGAAACGGTGCAGTCGGGCTTGTTCTCGCAGGTGTTCCCGGCCGACGAAGTGCAGGATGCCACGGCCGCCGCCGCAGAACGCGCCGCCAGCGGCGCTACTCAGTCGTTCCTCGCCAGCAAGCAGCTGATCGCTCGCATCCGTGACGAGCGGTTGACGCTGTGGGATGCCGTTGCCGAAGAGAACGCGAACCAAACCACCCTGCGCGACACCGCGGATTACCGCGAGGGCTTCGCGGCGTTCCAAGAGAAACGCAAACCTCGCTTTACGGGGCACTGAACGGCGGTGCTGGCGCAGGCGGCTGCGGCAGCACCGCAGATCGGGAGCGCCGCGACGGGGCGGCGGACCGGACGCTCGCGATCAGTCTCTACGTCGCCTCCGGATGATCAGCATGGCAGCCCCGCCCACGAGCAGCAGCCCTGCGAGCACGAACAGCGCGATCGGAACGTCGGAACCGGTGCCAGGAAGGCCCTCACCCGGAGCCGCGCCGTCACCGTGGTCGCCACCAGGAGCCGGAACGTCGTCCTGACTCTCGACGACGAACTCAGTCCAACCCAGCAGCTCGCCGTCGGCGTTCTGCACGGCAAGTCGGTGCGTTCCCGCCTCGAGATTCGTCGGCAGGGCCGCGGTCAGTGTGCCGTCAGCGTCGGCCTGGAACCAGCCCAGCTCGATCGGGTCGGAGTACACGTACAGGAAGTGCCACTCCGACGGCTCGAGTCCAGAGACCGTCACCTTCCCATCGGCGATGTCGATGTCGATCGCATCGCGCGCGTCGTCTGGCAGGTCATTTCCGTCCCCGACGGGTGGCGCCGGAGCATCCTGCGTCGTGACGGGCTCAGATTCAGCGGATGCTGCGCCGGAGCCAATCGCATTCACCGCCGTCACCGTCGCCGTGTACGTCGTACCGGCGGCGAGTCCGGTGAACTCTGCCGTCGCCTGGGGAGCGTCCACGGTCACGGTTGCGACCGGACCTGCGTCGATGAGGAGAGCGACGACGTACTGCGTCACGTTCGAACCACCATCATCGGTCACGGCATCCCAGGCCACACTGATGGCGGCAGGGCCGGTCAGTGCGGCCTGCGGCGGAGCGGGCTGCGCGGGCACCGTCGGTGGCGCGAGCCGCTCAATCGCCGACTTAAGCGCCTCATATGCAGACGTGTACTCGGCATGCGTTGACCCTGCGGGCAGCGCCTTCGCCTGGGCGATGGCTTCGTTCAACGCGGCAACGGTGTTCTCGCTGGCATCGCTCGTGTCCAACGCTTCGGCTGTCACGACCAAAGCCGCGAGTTCGCGGATGATGGTCCATTCCAGCTGTCCCTGCGCCGCTTGCAGCACACGCAGCGACTCGTCGACATCTGTCTGAGATGAAGTCGGATCGGCCGCGGTCACGCGAGCATCGTGCAGTGCACGCTCGAAGACGGTGAAGTCGGCCGTGATGTACAAGTCACCATCAGCCTTGATAGCCTCGGCAGCCGCAATCCCCTCCCGCAGCGCTGCGAAGTCTGCCCCGCCGAACTCGAACCAGTCCAGGTTCGACACGTACGGATGCCCCGCATCGGTGTCCGCCCGCATCGTGACGATCAGCGTGTGTGTGCCCGTGACGTTCTCGGGCAGACCCACGGTGATTGTCCGGTACGCAGTCCAGCTGTTGCCCGTTGACGGGAGCGGCACGGTTGCGATCGGCACGCTGTCTGCGTCATCCACGCGAATCTCGACCCGCGCGTTGGCACCGGTGCGACCGGAGTTGTTCGCGTACCGCACCGAGGCCGTGCTGAACTCACGAGCGGACAGGTCAACATTCTCATAGGTGAGAACGCCGCCATCCCACGTGCCGCCGACGTTCTTGATCTGGCTGCCGGTGTCATCTGTGCTCGACTCGACCTTGAGGCCGTTGCCGTTATTGCTGGTGAAGCCCTCGGCCTCAACACGCGCGGCGCTCGGCGCAGCACCATCGTCTGCCCCACCGAACTGCACCCAGTCGAAGTTGCCGATCCACGGACGACTGTCAGTGGTCGAGCCTTCGAAGACGAGATACAGGGTGTGCGACCCCTGCAACAGCGACGGGTCGCTCAGCGTGTGCTCCGCCGTGGCGTAGGCGCTCCAGTTGCTGCCGGTTGCGGGCAGAGCCACGGTGTCGACCAGCGGCCCGTCGGGCGCATCCAGGCGCAGCTGCACCCGCGAGTCAGCCGCGCAACGACCACTGTTGTTGACGTAGCGGACGGTGACCTTCTCGGGTACAGCGTCGTCGAAGTTCACGTCGCCGAACGAGATCCAACTGCCGTTGCTCACGCCTCCGATGTTGCCGAGCGAAACGCCGCTGGCGTCGGTGCTCGACTCTCTCGACAGCGACCCACCAGACCAGTCATCACTCGCTTCAGCCTGCATCTTGCGATACGGAGACTGTGCGATTCCGAGGTCAGCGACCGCAGTTTCCAGGGCGTAGTACGCCGTCTTCAGTTGCTTCTCGGTGGCTTCCTCATCAGCCAACAGCTCAGCTGTCTGCGTGCGTGCAGCGTCGAATACTGCGAACGGCGCCGACGCGTATGCGCCCTTGACGATGTACTTCACCTCGTCATACAGCTCGGCCAGTTGCGAGCGCCACTGCTGGTCGATCGCGACGGTGAAGGCACTGAGTCCGACGCCGTCACCGCCGACTGTCGATGCGGCTACGCCTTCAAACGCAGCATCCATGAACGCCAGCGCGAAGGTGCCGCCGGTGAGGTTCTCGACAGTGCCGTGTACCCGCAGCGCCATACTGCTGGGCCCGATCTTCTCAGCCTGTGCCGAGAGTCCGGCGGGCAATCCGCGCAGGGCGAGATCGCCATCGGCAATAAGATCGCGGCCTTCTGCCCCGGCGAATCGTGCGCCGTTCAGAGTCAACGTCACCGAATCGTCGAGTACGCCCGCAGCATCCGCCGTCATCGTGAGGCGCTCCGCGCTGAGTGTCGCACCCAGGAACGTGACCTTCAGATCGAAGGAGCGTTGATCTGACGCTGGCTGCTGCGCGAACGCCGCATCCGTCAGCGTCAGCCGAAGGTTATCGATGCTGTCGAGCTGACCAGATGATTCTGCCTTTCCGGTGAGCGAGAGCTCCACCGTCGTCGAATCGACGCGGGTCGCGGCGAGCGTCAGCCCGCTAGGAACACCGCTGGCTTCGATCGCGCCAGATGCGGCGAGGTCATCACCGTCAGCGCCCGAGAAAGCACCACCTGCGAGGGACAGCTGCAGCGTGTTACCGATGGCGCCATCGCCGCTGTTCGCCTCGACGAACTCACGCGAGTCGAGAGTGATGTCCGCATCGCGCTGATAGATCGAACTGTCCACCCGGTCGCTTAGCGACGGCGGTGCCACGCTGTCAGCAGCCCACTCTGACGGGCTGGCGCCCATCGTGAAGGCAAGCTCGCCACCGGCCATCATCTGGTCGTAGGTAACCCACGTGCGATCAAACGATGCACCGTTCAAGCTCGCCGATTGGATGTAATACGAATCCGCAGAGACACCGTCAGCAGAGACCGTGAAGGTCTTGCCCGAGGGGTAGGTGATCGATGTCTTCTCGAAGAAGGGGCTGCCGATCTGGTATTCGTCAGACCCCGCCTGCACGGGGAAGAGCCCGAGGCCCGCGGCAACAAACATCGACGACATCGTGCCGGTGTCGTTGTCCATCGTGGGCAGGAACCCCTGCGGGTCAAGCTGGTACACCTTCTTCTTCACGGGCGGGGTGAACTCGCCGCTGCCCGAGGGTGCATGGCTCGTCGAACCGGTGCCGATGTAGCGGTTCCAGGTTTCCTTCGTATAGATACTGCGCACCCAGTGCTGCGTCTTCGAGGGAGCACCCACGTAGTTGAACAGATAGGGCGACTGCAGATCGATCTCGTTCGCGTTGGAGTGCAGCATCCGCTTGCCGTCATCGGGCGCCTGCTCACCGAACATGAAACTGAGAGCTTTGAGGGTGTTCTCCTTGCCGCCCATCAGCTCGATCATGCCGCCCATGTCGGGGGCCATGTACCAGTGGTACTGCCAGGCCGTGCCCTGGTAGAGGTTGCCGTCTTCGAAACGCTCCGGGTCGATGTCCATGAAGCTGCCGTCTGCGCGGCGGGGCGTGTTCAAGCCGACGCGGGTGCCGTCGGGCAGTTCCACGGCGTCGGGTTTGAAGACATTGACCCAGTTCGTCGCGCGGTCAAGGTAGGCCGCAGCCTCATCGGTGTGCCCGATCGCCTCGGCGATCGTTGACATCGCCCAGTCGTCATAGGCGGTTCCGAGAGTCTCGTCGACCTCGTTCTCGATGTAGCCGAGTTCGACGTTGTCTTCGTCTGCGTAGCGTCCGGCGGACTCTTTCTTCAGCCCCTCCCACGCTTCTTCGAGCCCGTCCAGCTGCGCGCCCTTCGCAATGGCGTCCGCGATCACGACGGCGGCGCGCTCGAATCGCACGGTCGGAACCGCGTGGGTGAGGTTACCGAGTCTGGATGCTCCGGATGCTGTGAAGCTGGCGAACAGGTTCACAATCGACTGCGCCATATCGGCGTAGATGTCGGGGTATGCAATCGCGATCGCTTCGTACTTTCGGAAGTCGTCCCAAAAGCCCCAGCCGTCGTAGTGCGTGTAGCCCTCAGCCTTGCGGATCGTGCCGTCGAGACCGCGGTACGTGCCGCTCGTGCTCGTCGCATTCACCGGCGAGGCCAGCATCCGATAGAGGTGTGTGTAGAAGAGTTTGCTCAACGTACCGTCGGGGTCGCTCTTCTCAGAAGTCGAGATCGCGACGCGTCCGAGCAGGGCATCCCAGTCAGCGAGGGTGTCGGCACGCACCTCGTCAAAGCTGCGATCTGCCATCTCGGCGCCGAGGTCAACGCGCGCCTGGTCGGCGCTGATGGTCGAGATCGCCACGCGCAGACCGACCTGCTCACCCGCGTCCACATCGAAGTCCAAGATCGCGCCGATGTCGGTGCCTTCGCGGTTCAGAGTGCTCGTGCTGAGCGCCTGGCTGCCACCCCAGGTGCGCACCGCCGTCGTGGGCTCGTTCGTTTCGGCGTAGTAGAACAGCTCGTATTCATAGCCGTTGAAGAAGCCGACCACATTGCCCGAGAGGGCGGCACGGCCATCTGACAGCGGGGTTACCTCGAGGCTGGCGCCGCGACGGTTTGTGAAGTTGTTGGCGATGTCTACGACAATCGACGCCTGTCCTGCCTCTGAGAAGGTGAAGCGGTCCTGCCCGGTGCGGGTGTCGGCGGTCGCCTCGGCAACAATCGTGCCCTGTTCGGTCTCGAGATCAACACTGTAGTAGCCGGGAGACGCCTCCTCGGCGTCGTGCGAATAGTCCTTGGCGTAGGAGTCACGGCTCGGGCGCTCGCTGTAATCCGTATACGTCGGCACGATTAACAGGTCACCGGCGCCACCGCTGCCGCCAACACCGTCGAGGTTCGTGTGGGTGAACCCAGCGATCTGGTCTTCGGCATAGTCATAGCCGCTGTGAGAGCGGTCCGGTGTCGTCATCGGGTTGATCTTGATGAGCGAGTTCGGCGCCTGAGCGCCGGGAAGGTCCTGTCCGAAATCGTCTTCGGTTGAGACGAAGGGATCGACCAGCGAGGTCACATCGGTGACCGGTGTGGCAGCTGTTGCTGCGGCCGGCAGCACCGCGCCCTGGGCGGAGACGGCGCTGCCCGAGATCAGGGCGATAGTCACCGCCATGGTGGTCACGGCGGACGTCATTGCTCGGGCGTTACGAAGTGGCACGGGCGTTCTCACTAGCGTCAATGGTGGGTGGGCAAGGGGGCTGACAGCGTTGTCATGCCTTTGGGGACAGTACCACGCAGAACTAAACCCGGGAAGAGTTCCGCTGAACAGCAGATGAATTGCCACCCGAAAAAAGCAATGAAACGGTATGCAGGCGGGATGGATTATGCTCACCTGGAAGAGAAGGACGAGATGGCGCACACCCTTAGAGAACGACTCTCCGGCCCGTTCGGCATGCCAGCGACTGGATCGGACTCATGAGACGCGGTACTCGCGCAGGGCTGGTCGCGCTCGCAGCCGCCGCCCTCGTGTGCTCAGGCTGCGCGCCGACCGCTACAGCCGATCTGACGGTGACGTACACGGATGGTTCCGACTCGGTCACGGGAGAGATCGCACTCACTGATCTGTCGTGCCAAACGTCCAGCGTCACCCGAGTCATCGTCAGCGACTCCGCGACCAGCGACGGAGACGAGGTCTTCCTCGCGACTGCCCCGACCGACGGCCGAGACGCGTACACGATCTCGCTGTGGTTCGACGGGTTCCGATTCATCTCGACCGAGGAGTTCGATGCCTCCGGTTCCACGATCACGTTCGACGCGCTACCGGGGTTCGTGACGGAATCACCCGATGGCCACCAGTCGGCCAGCGAAGATACAAAAGCAACGCTGGGCGGCACGATCGCCTGCGGCTGACTGCGACGCCCAGCGTTGCTCTCGACCGACCGCCTTACAGCGCTCGCAGGATGTCGTCGACGCGCTCCTTGGCATCGCCGAACAGCATCTGTGCGTTGTCGCGGAAGAACAGTGGGTTCTGCACGCCCGCATAACCTGAGGCCATCGAACGCTTGAACACGACGACGTTCTCAGCTTCCCAGACCTTCAGCACCGGCATTCCGGCGATGGGGCTGGACGGGTCTTCTGCAGCGGCCGGGTTTACGGTGTCATTCGCGCCAATTACGAGCACGACATCCGTTGATGCCAGATCGTCGTTGACTTCGTCCATCTCCAGCACGATGTCGTACGGCACCTTGGCCTCAGCCAGCAGCACGTTCATGTGCCCTGGCAAACGACCAGCGACCGGATGGATGCCGAAGCGCACATCCACTCCGCGATCACGCAGCTTCTGCGTCAACTCAGCAACGGGGTACTGCGCCTGAGCGACAGCCATTCCGTAACCCGGAGTGATCACCACAGTCGAAGCGCCTGCGAGCATATCGGCAACGGTCTCAGCATCCACCTCACGGTGTTCACCGTGATCGACCTCATCGCCCTTCGGCGCGGCAATGCCGAAGCCACCGGCGATCACCGAGATGAACGAGCGGTTCATCGCCTTGCACATGATGAATGACAGGTAGGCACCAGAGGAGCCCACCAGCGCACCCGTCACGATCAGCAGATCGTTGTTCAGCAAGAAACCGGCGGCGGCCGCGGCCCAGCCCGAGTAGCTGTTGAGCATCGAGACCACAACGGGCATGTCGCCGCCACCGATCGAGGCGACCAGGTGCCAACCGAGGGCGAGCGAGAGGAGCGTGACGACGACGAGCAGCCACAGCACCGGGGTCATTACGTACAAGACAGTGAGCGCGATGAACACAACGATCGCGCCGAGGTTCAGGATGTTCTTGCCCGGCAGCATCAACGGCTTCGACGAGACACGGCCCGACAGCTTGAGGAAGGCCACGATAGAGCCGGTGAACGTCACGCCACCGATGAAGATGCCGATGAACACTTCACCGTGGTGAATATCAGCCAGCGCACCCGTGTAATCGGGGGCGGCAAGGTGGCCATTCCAACCGACCAGTACGGCGGCCAGACCTACGAAGCTGTGCAGCAGCGCGATGAGTTCCGGCATCCCGGTCATCTCGACCTTGCGTGCGCGCCAGAGGCCAACGGCCGCACCGACGACCATCGCGACGATCAACAGGACGAGTCCGATGATCGCGTGCGACTGACCCCACGCACCTTGGAATGTCACCCAGATCGTCGCAACCAGCGCGATGACCATACCGGCGATGCCGTAACCGACACCGGAACGGGCGGAGTCGTGCCGGCTGAGGCCAGCAAGGCTCATGATGAACAGCAGTGCCGCAACGATGTACGCGGCTCCGGCGACAGACGCCGCGATTTCGATGGCGCTCATCGGCGTGCCCCCTTCTCAGACGTGGAGGGCGTGCCCTTCGAGAACATCTTCAGCATGCGACGCGTGACCGCGAACCCGCCGAAGATATTGATGGATGCAACGAACACCGCGACTGCGGAAAGAATCTGCACGAGCAGGTTCGGGCTGGAGATCTGGACGATCGCGCCGACGACGATGATGCCCGAGATCGCGTTGGTGACGCTCATCAGCGGGGTGTGCAGTGCGTGCGCCACTTTGCCGATCACGTAGAAGCCGATCACAACGGACAGCACGAGCACGGTGAAGTGCTGCGGCAGCGGGGCCGGAGCGACAGCGTTCACGAGGAACAGTGCGGCGATGCCGATGATGATCAACACCGCCTTGCCCCGTGCGGTCATCTTGGTCTTGGGCTTCGCTGGCTCCGCGCCGGTACCGTCCCCTGAGCCCGTCGAAGGGTTCGGCGATGCGGCCGGCGCGGCCGATACCTGCACCGGCGGTGGCGGCCAGGTCTCTTCGCCATCGCGCACGACGGTCACCGCCCGTTGCACGACATCATCGAAGTCGAGCGTGAGCTGACCGTCCTTGGCGGGTGTCAGCAGTTTCAGCAGGTTGACGAGGTTCGTGCCATACAGCTGCGAAGCCTGCGTGGGCAAGCGCCCTGCGAGGTCGGTGTATCCGAGGATGATGACGCCGTTCTCCGTGACAGTTTTCTCACCTGCCACAGAGCCTTCGACATTGCCGCCCTGGCCTGCGGCCATATCCACGATCACGCTGCCGGGCTTCATAGCCGCAACGTCTGCGGCGGTGATCAACCGCGGTGCCGCGCGCCCGGGAATCAGTGCCGTGGTGATGATGATGTCGACGTCAGCGGCCTGCTCTGAATAGAGCTCCGCAGCGCGACGGTTATACGCATCGCTCGTTGCTTTGGCGTAGCCGTCGGAGGAGACTTCCTTGTTTTCTTCGGCGACGATGACCTCGAGGTACTCGCCACCGATCGACTTCACTTGGTCGGCGACTTCGGGGCGCGGGTCAGTTGCGCGCACAATCGCGCCGAGGCTGGATGCTGCGCCAATGGCGGCGAGACCGGCAACACCGGCTCCTGCAACGAGCACCTTCGCCGGCGGTACTTTGCCGGCCGCAGTGACCTGGCCGGTGAAGAAGCGGCCGAACTCGTTCGCGGCCTCAACCACCGCCCGGTAGCCGGAAATGTTCGACATCGAACTGAGCACATCCATCGACTGCGCACGCGAAATACGCGGCACGGCATCCATGGCGAGCGCGGTGATGCCGCGAGTGGCGAGAGCCTCGCGAAGCTCAGGGCGCAGAGCGGGGCTCAGGAGCCCAATCACCGTCGCGTTGTCTGCAAGGCGGCGGATCTCTGCGTCCGTCGGTGCGTTGATCTTCAGCACAATCGGCGACGACCATGCCTCGGCACCATCGACGATGCTCGCTCCCGCGGCGACGTAGGCGTCATCAGGGTATGCCGATGCTGCTCCCGCGCCGCCCTCGATGACGACCTCGTACCCCAGCCCTCGCAGGGCACCTACTGTCTGCGGCGTCGCGGCAACCCGCGTCTCACCGTCCTGCTCCGTCACAACGCCGATACGCGTCATCCGCTACTCCCTTACGTCGTCGCGCTCGGCCAACCCCAGAATGGGCCGACAGCGAGCACGTGACCTACGACCATATTGGCCCGCTAGGCAGTTTCAGGGAAGATTACGCAGGCAGAATCAGAAAGAATCGCATACTTTAAGAATTGTGAAAGTCGCGGCAGCGCTGGGACATGCGTCATCATCGAATGATGAGAATAGCCATCACAGGCGGTACCGGTTTTGTCGGCCGTCACCTCGCGGCGCTTCTTCCCGCAGCCGACGTGGCGGTAGTGTCACGACGGACGGGTACTCGCATCGATGATGTGGACGCGCTGACACGGGCCTTCGACGGCTGTGACGCTGTAGCGCACTGCGCGGGGATCAATCGTGAGATCGGTGAGCAGACCTTCGACCGTGTGCATGTGCAGGGCACTGCTGCGGTGATCGAGGCGGCGCGGCGCGCGGGCGTGCGCAAGATCGTTATGCTCAGTTTCCTGCGTGCCCGTCCGGGTTCAGGCTCTCCCTACCATGAGTCGAAATGGGTGGCGGAGGAGATGATCCGCTCATCTGGGCTGGAGTACACGATCTTGAAAGCAGGAATGATCTACGGCCACGGCGATCATCTCGTAGACCATCTGAGCCGTACCATCCAGACCATCCCGCTCTTCGCTTCGGTCGGACTCAAAGAGAAGACGATTAGTCCGATTCCGGTCGGTGAGCTGGTGACGCTGCTGGACGCAAGCCTCGGGGATCCCCTGAAGAATCAGACGGTTGCCGTCCGCGGCGGTGAGACTCTGCTGTTGAGCGAAGCCGCTCGACGGGTGGCGCAAGTGCTCGGCCGTCGCCTGGTCATCGTGCCTTTGCCCGTCGCGTTCCATTACGTTCTCGCACAACTCACCGAGTGGACAATGAAAGTGCCGCTGCTGGCGAAGGCTCAGGCGCGGATGCTGTCCGAAGGAGTCACCGACGCCGCTCAGCCAGCTGCAGAACTGCCAGACGATCTCCGCCCACGACTTCCGTTCGATGACGTGCAGATCCGCGAGGCACTTCCCGACTCGCGCGGCTTCACTTGGCGTGACCTCCGCATCAGCGGCTCGCGATAACGGAGGGGCCTAACTGGTTGTGTCCTGCACCGTCGTGAACATTCGCAATGTTCCATCTGAGGCGAGCTCCCAGCCATCTCGAACCAGGGAGATGCACTCAAGCACTCTTGTGAAAACTTCCCCCGTCTAGGCCTGCCTCGGGTGCTCCGCACCCTTGCCGGGGCCCCCAGAGGGGTAGCCACCTGATCTGAACTGAAATATGCTTGCCCGACTGTTCGGCTAGAACTGCCAGCCGTTCTGCTCGTTTTAGGGAGTTTGCTTGATGGCCAATCGGTCACGGGAAAAGAATGGCCCGAGGGAACGAGCGTTCACTGTTGTCGCTGCTGTCGCTGCTGTCATCATCGTCGCAACTTTCGTCTTCCGCCTGGCACAGCCTGACGCCTCTGAGGGGGTGGGGCTCGATCTCGTGACGTTCGGATCGCTTGTCGTCCTTTTCGGCGCGCTAGCCGGGCGGGAGTTTGTGCGGAAGCAGCTCGTTGCAGGAGCAGTCTTCGCGGTCTGCACGCTAGCTTCACTTGTGTACACGATCTCGCAGGCTATTTAGCGACGATGTGTTCGTGTCGCCGGAGAACAACGTTCATAAACGTTGCTGCTTTGCTGGGCTATGTTTGCGACCCTGACGCTAGCGGCTCGATGACGACGGGACGGTCCACTTCGAGCGGCCCCCGACCGGCCCCGCCGTCTCCCGTCGAGAGCTACTCTGCGGTAGCCAGCACCAGCCCCGATCCGTCGACAGCAACATCGACCCGAACTGTGTCACCGTCGCGCACCCCGCCAGACAGCAGCGCCGTGGCGAGCTTGTTCTGCACCTCGGTCTGGATGAGGCGGCGCAGCGGACGCGCACCGAACACCGGATCGTAGCCGCGCTCTGCGAGCCACGACCGCGCATCCGGCGTGACCGCGAGAGTCAGTCGTCGCTCGCGCAGGCGCGCCTGCAGATGGTCAACGGAGAGCTCGACAATCTGTGCGAGGTCTTCCTCGGTGAGCGACTGGAAGATCACGATGTCATCGAGGCGGTTGATGAACTCAGGCTTAAAAGCCTGGCGCACCAACGCCTGCACGCTCTCGCGCTTCTCATCGGATGAGAGCGTCGGATCGATGAGAATCGGTGAACCGATATTTGACGTCAGGATCAGAATGACGTTCGAGAAGTCGACCGTCCGGCCCTGCCCGTCCGTGAGGCGTCCGTCGTCCATAACCTGCAACAGCACGTCGAAGATCTCTGGATGCGCCTTTTCCACCTCGTCCAGCAGCACGACGCCGTAGGGGCGGCGGCGCACTGCCTCGGTCAACTGACCACCCTGCTCGTAGCCGACATACCCGGGAGGGGCACCGACCAATCGCGAGACAGAGTGCTTCTCGCCGTACTCGGACATATCAATGCGCACCATCGCGTGCTCGTCATCAAAAAGGAACGCGGCGAGCGCCTTCGCCAACTCGGTCTTGCCCACGCCGGTCGGACCAAGGAAGAGGAACGACCCCGTCGGGCGCCCCGGGTCGCTGATTCCCGCACGTGAGCGGCGCACAGCATCCGCCACCGCCGTCACGGCATCTTTCTGACCAATCAGGCGTTTGCCGAGCTCTGCTTCCAGGTGCAGCAGCTTTTCGGTTTCGCCCTGCAGGAGCCGTCCAACGGGGATGCCGGTCCACGCCGCGATAACGCCCGCGATGTCTTCTTCAGTCACCTGGTCGTTGACCATGCGACCCTCGCCCTCGCCGCCGTCTGCACCTTCTGAACGCTCGGCCTCGACGACCTCCTGCTCAAGCTTCGGGATCTCGGCGTAGAGCAAGCGCGAAGCCTTCTCGAGGTTTCCCTCGCGCTGGGCACGCTCGGCGTCGCTGCGTGCAGCATCCAACTTGGTTTTCAGATCGCCGACGCGGTTCAAGGATGCGCGCTCACGCTCCCAACGATCCTGCAGCTCGCCAAGCTTCACCTGCTGGCCCGCAAGGTCCTCACGGAGCGCGGCGAGGCGCTCCTTAGAGGCGTCGTCCTTCTCTTTTTTCAGCGCCAGCTCTTCCAGCTTCAGCCGATCGACATACCGGCGCAGTTCGTCGATCTCGACCGGGGCGGAGTCGATCTCCATCCGCAGCCGAGATGCTGCCTCGTCGATGAGGTCGATGGCCTTGTCCGGCAGCTGGCGGCTGGGGATGTAGCGATTGGAAAGCGATGCCGCGGCGACAAGCGCACTGTCAGAGATCGCAACCTTGTGATGCGCTTCATAGCGCTCCTTGAGCCCACGGAGAATTGCGATGGTGTCTTCGACCGTCGGCTCGCCGACATAGACCTGCTGGAAACGGCGCTCAAGCGCAGCATCCTTCTCGATGAACTCGCGATACTCATTCAGCGTCGTGGCACCGATCAGGCGCAACTCACCGCGGGCGAGCATGGGCTTGAGCATGTTGGATGCCGCGACTGATCCCTCGCCGCCACCCGCACCCATCAGCGTGTGCAACTCGTCGATGAAGGTAATGACCTGGCCGTCAGACTCGGTGATCTCTTTGAGAACCTGCTTGAGCCGCTCTTCGAACTGTCCGCGATACATCGCCCCCGCGATCAGTGCCGAGATATCGAGGGTGATCACCTCTTTGTCCTTCAGCGATTCCGCGACGTCACCGGCGACGATGCGCTGCGCCAACCCCTCAACAACAGCCGTCTTACCCACACCGGGCTCACCGATCAGCACGGGGTTGTTCTTCGTGCGCCGGGTCAGCACCTGACTCACGCGGCGAATCTCGCTGTCCCGGCCGATTACCGGGTCAAGCTTTCCCTGCCGAGCACGGTCGGTCAGGTTGATACCGAATTGCTCAAGGGCGGATTGCTGGTCGTCTTGTTGTGCCTGCGCGGGGTTGGTCATTTTTCCCTCCTGGGGAAGCTCCTTAAAAAGTTGAGTGTTGTTGACTCAACTTTAGCAGAACGGATGCCGCTGCGTCAGAGTTTCCCAGATCGTCGAGACAAAATGATCCCCATCGTGGGTCCGATAACGGCGGCCCCAACGACGAGGGCGCCAAGCGCAATGATGAGCGCCAGGTTCGCAGGACGTTCGTCTGGCTTTTCAGGAAGATCCAGCGTCGTCACGGCATGTAGGGATTCGGTCCCCGCCTCGGCCTGCAGCCGCATGACAGCAGCGGCGGGGTTGACGACTCCAAACCCAATAGACGCGTCCCGTGGCGCATCCGGATCAAAGCCCGAGGTGGTTCCATCAGCAGTTTCAATCAGGCGCTCCCCCACCTGTTGCGCACTCAACTCCGGGTATGCGTCCATAACCAGCGCAGCAGCACCGGCTGCGTAGGCGACTGCGACACCCTCACCCCCTCCTCCGATGTGGCCAGCCCCATCTGGGACGGCGCCGATGAGGTCGCTTGACGGCGCGGCAAGATCGGGCGGAGCACCCAGCTGCGCCGCGTCGAGCCCGCCGTCTGGGGTGAGAGGCGCGACCGATAAAACGCCCTCCAGTTGCGCCGGAAATGACGGGGTGGCGTCCGGGCGCGCTGCGGCAGCGACGATGAGCACGTTCTTGCTCACGGCATTTCGCACCGCCGCTCTCAGCCCGCCGTCGTCGATATTCGTCGTGAGCGGCATCGCGATGACTCGCGCTCCCGCGCCCACCGCAGTGTTGATTGCCGTCGAGAGCAGGCCAGGCAGCGTTTTATCGAGCGTGAAATCGTCGGGGTCACTGGTCACGCGGATCGGCAAGATCGTTGCCCCCGGAGCGACCCCGACGAATCCGGTGCCCTCGACCGCACGAGCGGCGATAAGGGAGGCGACGAATGTGCCGCGTCCGAAGCAGTCAACGTCTCCTCTCCCGCCAGACACATCAGCTCCCGGCAGCACAGCGCCGCGAAGGGATGCCGTGTGCGCGCTGACTCCGGTATCGATGACGGCGACGATCACCTCACCCGTCGCCCGCGGCCAGGCGCGCTCGGCGCCCATCCGCTGCTGCCCCCATGACGACTCATCGATCACGGGGGCTCCGGCGTTTGCCGCACAGGATG
>DQHP01000104.1 GCA_003524435.1 Microbacterium sp. | reverse complement strand
CGACCTTCGCGCACTCACGCGCGGCGACAAGGCCGCCGATGCCGCCGCCGATGACAACGACATGGTGTGCTGCGGCGCGTGCGGCCAGGTCGGCAGGGTGCTCCCCCGTGTTGTCGATACTCATTCGTCTCCCTGATTCTTCATCAGCAACTCGTCCGGTCGTTTCATCCGCACGCCGTCGAACCGAGCGAAGTCAGCATCAAAAGTCACCACACCTGCTCGATGTTCGATCGCGAGCGCCGCGAGATGCGCAACGTTGACGAGATTGGCGGCTGTGCCCGCCGCCACGAGCAGCTTCTCGAGAATCATCGCGTGCCGTTCACCCGGATGCAGAACGTGCGCGCTGGGTGCCGAAATCCAATCATGCACCTGCGCCATGGCCTCTTCTGCTGTCAACGGACGGGGCATGATCCGCGGATTGGTCACGATGCGAACGAACGCGAGAAGCGCACTCCAGCTCAGCCCGACGTTGTCGTCGCCATCTAACGCTTCATCAAGCCATCGAGCGGATGCCGCGTGCTGCGGGGCCGCTTCGTTCACCGCATACAGCAACACATTGGCGTCGACGACCCTCATCTGCCGACCTGCATTCGCCGAGCGAGCTCTTCGTCCTCAAGCTCACCGGCGAGACGTAATGCGTGCGTCAGATCGATAGCAGGAGCGCCAAGGTCGCGCGTGCGCGTGTACGAACGGCTTTCATCTCGAGATGCCAGCGCACCTGATCGGATCGCGTCGTTGAGCGCACGCTTAAAAGACACTCCGCGTTGCGCCATCAGCCGACGCAGAACAGCCTCGACATCAGCATCCAAAGTCACTGTCGTTCGCATTTTGACAGCATAGCATCACTGATTTTGATGCCATGCTGTCAATTCCGATTACTTAACGCGATGTGCAAGCTCCACGATCCGCGTCAGCTGGTCGGGGTCAGTGTCCGGAGGCACGCCGTGGCCGAGGTTGAGGATGTGCGCGCGGGCCGCGCGGCCGCGCTCGATGACGTCGAGGACGTGCGCTTCAAGGACCTCCCACGGCGCCTGCAGCATCGCGGGGTCGATGTTGCCCTGGACGGTGACGTCGGGGCCCAGCACGCGCGCAGCCTCATCGAGCGGCTGACGCCAGTCGACGCCGACAGCGGATGCTGCACCATCAAGGCGCATATCGTTCAAGAAGGGTCCGGTACCCACGCCAAAGTGGATGACCGGGACACCAATATCTGCCACAGCGGCTTTCGAATGCGGCGCGACGTGAGCACGGTAATCAGCTGGGTTCAACGACCCCGCCCATGAATCGAACAGCTGGAGCGTCGCAGCCCCCGCATCCCTCTGCGCTTCAAGGAACCGGCGCGAGATGCGCGAGAGCCAACCGGCCAGACGATTCCACGCCTCGGGGTCCGCGTGCATCATGGCGCGAGCACGCATGTGCTCCTTGGACGGCCCGCCCTCGATCAGATAGGCAGCAAGAGTAAATGGTGCCCCGGCGAAACCAATGAGCGGAGTGTCTCCGAGTTCAGCCGTCACGATGCGCACGGCCTCGGTGATCGCTGTGGTGTCCAGATCATCCGGCTCGATCGCGGTGATGCGATCAACATCGGCGCGGGTGCGCACGGGCTCTGCGAAAACCGGACCGCGGCCAGGCTCGATCACGACGTCAACACCGGCCAGACGCAGCGGGATAACGATGTCGCTGAAGAACACCGCTGCATCGACACCGTGACGACGCACCGGCTGCAGCGTGATCTCGGCTGCGAGATCGGGAGTCAGGCACGCATCCAGCATCCGTGTGCCGACACGAAGCTCGCGATACTCAGGCAGCGAACGACCCGCTTGACGCATGAACCAGACCGGGGTGTGCTCTGGACGGTCTCCGGCGAGCGCGCGCAGCAGCGGGGCATGAGAAGAAGGCATAGACCCATCCTCCCATCGAGCGCTGAGGAGCGACCTGAGAGAACCTCGCGGGAGTAGCTTTCAGGAGATTCTTTGATCGGCGGCGTAGAGTAGGCGCGTGCTGCTGTGCGTGACGGCGAGTCACAAGACCGCCTCCTTCGAAATGCTCGAACAACTGAGCCGCACCCCCGACGACGTTGCGCCGAATCTTCTGCGCCTCGCTTCGTGCGTGCAGGGGGCCGTTGTGCTCTCCACCTGCAATCGCTTCGAAGCGTATGTCGAAGTCGATGAGCCGGTGACGGCCGCAGGTGCTGTTGGCGTCGAGGCTGTGCTGGAAGCAATTGAGCAGAGCACAGGCATTCCCACCGAGCAGCTCGACGGCGCATACGCCGTGCATTCGGGTCGCCGAGTGGCCGAGCATCTTTTTGCCGTGGCATCCGGGCTCGAATCGGTCGTTCCCGGAGAAGGCGAGATCGCCGGCCAGGTGCGCCGCGCACTGAAGGTTGCGCGCAAGGAAGGCACCACCTCACCTGAACTGGAGCGTCTGTTCCAGCGCGCCAGCCAGGCGCAGCGCAAGGTCAAGAACGTCACCGCTATCGGCCGGGCTGGTCGCTCGCTCGTGCGCCTCTCCCTGGAGCTCGCTGACAGTCGCATCGCCGATTGGGAAGCCGAGCGCGTGCTGTTGGTCGGGACTGGCGCCTATGCCGCCGTCACCCTCGCGACGCTGCGCGAACGCGGCGCCACGAACATCTCGGTCTACTCACCGTCCGGCCGCGCCGAGCTCTTCGCCAAGAAGCACGAGATCGTTGCCGTCACCGAAGACGATTACGCACGCGTCGCGACGCAATCGAGCCTGCTGATCACGTGCACCAACGCCGCCGAGGAGCCCGTTCTCGGACCGGAGCATCTACAGGCCCAGACAAGCCAAGTCGCGGCCGGATGCCCGATGGGCGCGCCTGCGTCGTCGTCGCAACTCGTCATCGACCTCGGGATGCCGCGCAACGTCGATCCCGCCGTCGCGAATCTCGAGGGTATTGCGCTACTCGACCTCGACACCATCCGCCTGCACGCTCCTCTCGAAGAGCTGCAGGCGACAGATGCAGCGCGTTCTGTCGTGCGCGAAGCCGCTGACACCTTCAACGTGTTCGGCGACCGCCAGAGCGTGACGNNCCCGCCGTTGTGGCGTTCCGCTCGCACATCCTCTCGCTCATGGAAGCGGAGATCGACCGCGCTCGCGCCCGAGGCGATGAGGACGGCCGCGTGGAGCAGGCGATGCGCCACCTCGCCGGTGTGCTGACGCACACTCCGACGGTACGTGCTCACGAACTCGCTGCCGACGGGCGCGGTGCGGAGTTCACTGCCGCACTCGAGACGCTCTACGGGATCACGATCGCGACGGATGCCGCGGCATCCGAATCTGCCTGACGCGCGCACCTCTTCTTCGCTCGCGCTGCTGATTCCTGACTCGCGCGGCTCGCAGTGCGAGACTGGATGCATGGCCCTCCACATCACCGGCGACACCGCCGCCGACGAGCTGCTGACCGATAACTCGCTGGCTCTGCTGGTCGGGATGCTGCTTGCCAGCAGGTGCGCTGACCATGTAGTGAACGAGTCCCGGCGGGAAGCGCGCAACTCGAGCAGGAATGAGCAGGTTGTTTAGCCATGGGCAGGCCAATATCAGTTCCAGCTTGACGTCGACAAGGAGCGCAATGTGATCCCCGAGTGGCCCGTCATCTGACTGCACGAACAATTACGGCAGCAGGGAGCAATCCGGAGCGGATGCCGCGAGCCGGGCATCAAGAGTCAGCAGCGAGCACCGTGCCGCACGGGCGAGCACGACATACATGGCGTCATAGGCGCTGAGGTTGTGCCGCAAGGCGTACACAGCGGGCAGCATGGACATCATCGGCACCTGCTCGACGCCGAGCGTGTCGAACTCACGGAATGCGCGCGACGCCTGCTCATCGGCGATCTGCTGACTGAGGGACCATCCGCGAACCACGGAGGCGACTTCAGCCGTGAGATGCTGCGGCGCGAGCAGCTCGTGCCCGTCGATCAGCAGGGCTGCCCTCCGACCCGCTTCGGTTCCGAACAGGATCTCCGCGATCGCAGATGCGTCGACGACCAGTGTCATCGACCCGGCCGCTGCTCTGCGAGCACCAGCGCCGCCGGTTCGAGCGAGGCGACGTCACGGCTCGCGATCCGGTCCAGCAGTTCGGCTCGACTCGGACGCGTCGCGAGACGATCGAGCTCACGCAGCAGGTAATCGCTCAGCGAGCGGCCCTCGAGCGCGGCCTTCGCCTTGAGCGCTCGGCTTGTCTCATCGGAGACATTGCGAACCTGGATAGTTGTCATGCAGTCAGCATACGACACATGCAACCTGCATGCAATTATACCGAAGCTGTTTTCGCCGCCAGAAGCTGCCACCATGAAACCATGGCCCTTCACATCACCGGCGACCCGGCCGCCGACGAACTACTCACCGACAACCCCCTCGCCCTGCTCGTCGGGATGCTGCTGGACCAGCAGATCCCGATGGAGACGGCTTTCGCAGGTCCGCTGAAGCTCGAGCAGCGCACGGGAGCGGTGGATGCCGAAGCTATTGCGGGCATGGATCCCGAAGCGCTTCTCGAGGCTTTTCGGCAGACACCCGCCGTGCACCGGTTCCCCGGATCCATGGCGACACGCGTGCAGGCCCTGTGCCAAGAGGTTGTCAGCACATGGAGCGCGGATGCATCAGCGCTGTGGATGCGCGGTGATCCAGATGGCCCTGAAGTGCTTCGCCGACTCAAAGCTCTCCCCGGTTTCGGCGAGCAGAAGGCGAAGATCTTCCTTGCGCTATTGGGCAAACAATATGGCTTCACCGGCGCAGGCTGGCGCGAAGCCGCAGGCGACTACGGCGTTGAGGGCTCGTACCGCAGCGTTGCCGACATCGTCTCGCCGGAGTCGCTGACAAAGGTGCGCGAGCACAAGAAGGCGATGAAAGCGGCAGCCAAAGCGGCGAAGACTTCTTAATTCAGCCACGCGCGGATAGTCGGTGAGTCGAGCAGCGTTTGTCAAGGCCGCTGCACCTTCTGTGCGCGCGGGCCAGGGTGAAACTCGAGGTCGAAGCGTGCCGCTTCGCCGGATGGGAGTCAGATCATGGCCGATTCAACAGACGACGCCACCCCTTCGTTGGGCTCGAAGATCGTCTTTACCTCCTGGTTGAGCTTTATCACTCTCGGCCTCGCAATCATGATCGCGCTCCCCTTGATGGGACGTTGACATGCCGAAAGCAATTCGCGACAACGCGCTCAGCATCTTCTTCGGCGTGATTTTCCTCGCCGCCCTCATCGGTCAGTCGATAGCGGGGTACATTCAGAACAACGAGGAGCTCACACAGCATTCGCAACCTGCCGTGTCGTTCGGGGAGTTCATCACATCATCCGACTTCATTGTCGATGTGGCAGAGAACTGGCAGTCGGAGTTCCTGCAGTTCTTGCTCTTCATCGCCGCGACGATCTGGCTCGTGCAGCGCGGCTCTCCCGAGTCCAAGAAGCCCGGCGATGAGGGGCTCGACACGGACGAGAAGCAGAAAGACGGCGCATTCGCCGATCCCACATCACCGGAGTGGGCGAAGCGCCGGGGGCTGCCACGTGTGATCTTCTCCAACTCGCTGCTGCTGGTGATGGGAGCGATCTTCCTGTTGTCCTGGTACGCGCAGTCGCTCGCGGGAACGGTCGTGATGAACGCCGAGAATGCGCAACACGGTCAGGCCGCGATCACCTGGCTCGAGTACCTGGGATCTGCGGAGTTCTGGAACCGGACGCTGCAGAACTGGCAATCCGAATTCCTCGCGGTCGGGTCGATGATCGCGTTCTCGATCTTCCTGCGTCAGCGCGGGTCGTCCGAGTCCAAACCAGTAGGCACACCGCATGGCGAAAGTTCCACTGAAGCCGAGTGACGGCCGACGCGAGGAGACGAGATGTCACGCAACGTACGAGGCCTGCGCTGCTCGCCAGCCGCAGTGTTCTATGTCCTCTCAAGAGGCTGGCTGTACCCGGCATGGGTGGTCGGAGCATCGCGGATGCGCGATGTCGGGGAAGAGTGGCCGACGCCCGGTTCGCGGCTCCATCATTCCGTTGGAGTCTGGCCGGCGCTCCTCGATGACAGCACGACCAGCGAGGCGTGGGATCCGCCGCACCGCATGGTTATGACCGCACGCGGCTGGCCGATCGGCGAGGCACGTGTGACGATCGATGTGCGACCGGTCCGCGGAGGGTGTCTCGTCCGCATCCAGGAGGAAGCGGTGAGCGGACCTGCCAGACTGGTTCCGAAGTTCCTGGCTGATGTGCTGCTCCGCGCGCGTAACGCCGAGACACTGCACCGATTGGCGTATCTGGCGGAAGGCATCGATATGAACGGCACTGCTTCCCCGGGGGCGCGATGACCACGCGCTTCTCCGACGTTGACGCGACTGTCGTGGGCGCAGGCCCGAACGGCCTCGCCGCAGCGGTCACCCTGGCTCGTGC
>DQHP01000061.1:214-16436 GCA_003524435.1 Microbacterium sp. | reverse complement strand
TGCAATCGCCGCTTGAATTCGCCCTTCCATAGCCGACCGAACCTATCTCGCCTGGGCCGCCTAAAGCCGGGGCGGACACGCAGCGAAGGCCCTGCGCCTCCGAAGAGGTGCAGGGCCTTCGCTTAATCAGCTAACGCTCAGTTGTGTCGCGACTTCGTCGCTCGACAACTTTCAATCGGCTCGGCCGAACGAGCAAGCTCGCTCGGCTCTCGCCTCAATCAGTTGTAAGTACCGGGCGTTACGTCGTCTGTCGAGAATGCGTCGAAGTCGACATAACCGAAGTCGCCCTCAGCGTACGCGCCGTCGGATGCGAAGATCCGGTTCGGGTAGCGCTCGCTCTTGGCTTCTTCCGTTGCCTCGACCGTGATGTCACGGTACTTCGACAGTCCGGTGCCGGCGGGAATGAGCTTACCGATGATGACGTTCTCCTTGAGACCGACCAGCGGGTCACGCTTGCCCTGCATTGCAGCCTCGGTGAGCACGCGGGTCGTCTCCTGGAAGGAGGCGGCCGACAGCCACGACTCGGTCGCAAGCGACGCCTTCGTGATACCCATCAGTTCCGGACGGCCAGACGCCGGGCGCTTGCCCGCTGCCACAGTCTCACGGTTGATGTCGCGGTAGCGACGCGAATCGAGCATCTCACCTGGCAGCAGCGTGGTGTCTGCGTGATCGACGACCGTGACCTTGCGGAGCATCTGACGAACGATGACCTCAATGTGCTTGTCGTGAATCGGCACACCCTGCGAGCGGTACACGCCCTGAACGCCGTTGACGAGGTAACGCTGTACCTCGCGGGCACCCATGACACGCATGACCTCCTTGGGGTCAAGCGTTCCGACCAGGATCGGCTGACCGACTGTGACGTGCTGGCCGTCCTCGACGAGAAGCGTTGCACGCTTCAGCACCGGGTAGACAACCTCTTCGTCACCGTTATCAGGCGTGAGGATGACCTTCTTGGCCTTGTCCGTCTCGTCGATCGTGATGCGACCATCGGCCTCAGAGATCGGCGAAGCACCCTTAGGCGTACGAGCCTCGAAGAGCTCTTGCACACGGGGCAGACCCTGGGTGATGTCCTCTGCCGATGCCGAACCACCAGTGTGGAACGTACGCATCGTCAGCTGGGTACCGGGCTCACCAATCGACTGTGCCGCGATGATACCGACGGCCTCACCGATGTCGACGAGCTGACCGGTTGCAAGCGAACGGCCGTAGCACTGTGCGCAAACACCAACAGCCGAGTCACACGTGAGCACGGAGCGAACCTTGATGGTCTCGACGCCGAGCGCAACGAGCTTGTCGATGAGCACGTCGCCGACGTCTTCACCAGCAGTGGCAACAACTTCGCCCTTGCTGTCAACGACATCAGAGGACAGCGTACGAGCGAACACCGAGTTCTCGACGTTCGGATCGCGCACCAGTTCGCCCTGTGAGTTTGCCAAGGCGATCGGGAGCTCGAGGCCCTTCGAAGTGCCACAGTTGTCTTCGCGGATGATGACATCCTGCGACACGTCCACCAGACGACGGGTCAGGTAACCCGAGTCGGCGGTACGCAGAGCGGTGTCAGCAAGACCCTTACGGGTACCGTGCGTCGCGATGAAGTACTCCGCAACCGACAGCCCCTCGCGGTACGAGGAGATGATCGGGCGAGGGATGATCTCACCCTTCGGGTTGTTCACCAGACCACGCATACCCGCGATGTTACGGATCTGCAGCCAGTTACCACGAGCACCAGAGGACACCATGCGGTTGATGGTGTTGTCCTCGGGGAAGTTCTCGCGCATCGCGACCTGAACCTCGTCGGTTGCCTCAGTCCAGATCTTGATGAGCTCCTGACGACGCTCGTTGTCAGTGGTGAGACCCTTCTCGTACTGGGACTGCACCTTCGCTGCCATCTTCTCGTGCTTGGCGACGATCTCCTTCTTGTTCGGAGGCGTCAGCACGTCGCTGAGGGCGACGGTCACACCTGAGCGCGTGGCCCAGTAGAAACCGGCATCCTTGATGCGGTCAAGCGTCGCAGCAGTCTCGACCTTGGGGTATTCCTCGGCCAGCTTGTTGACGATCTGCGACAGCTTGCCCTTGTCGGCGGGCTCGCGCACGAAGGGGTAGCCCTTCGGGAGCGTGGCGTTGAAGATCGCCTGTCCCAGCGAAGCATCCAGCAGGTGGTGATTCTCGTAACCCTCAGGCGATTCGCCCTCGAGGAACGTCAGACCGGGGATACGGATGCGAACCTTTGCCTGCAGGTCGAGGGTGCCCTCGTCCTTCGCAAGGATTGCCTCCGAGACGGAACCGAATGCACGGCCCTCGCCCTTCGCGCCTGCCTTGACCACGGTGAGGTGGTGAAGGCCGATGATCATATCCTGCGAAGGCAGGGTGACCGGACGACCGTCAGACGGCTTCAGGATGTTGTTCGAAGCGAGCATCAGCACGCGGGCCTCGGCCTGAGCCTCAACCGACAGCGGCAGGTGCACAGCCATCTGGTCACCGTCGAAGTCAGCGTTGAACGCTGCACATACGAGCGGGTGAAGCTGGATGGCCTTACCCTCGATGAGCTGCGGCTCGAACGCCTGGATTCCCAAACGGTGCAGCGTAGGTGCACGGTTCAGCAGCACCGGGCGCTCGCGGATGATCTCCTCGAGCACGTCCCACACCTCGGGGCGAGCGCGCTCAACGGAACGCTTGGCTGCCTTGATGTTCTGCGAGTGACCGAGGTCGATCAGACGCTTGATCACGAACGGCTTGAACAGCTCGAGAGCCATCTGCTTGGGCAGACCACACTGGTGCAGCTGCAGCTGCGGGCCGACGACGATGACCGAACGGCCAGAGTAGTCAACACGCTTTCCGAGCAGGTTCTGGCGGAAACGACCCTGCTTACCCTTCAGCATGTCGCTGAGCGACTTGAGGGCACGGTTGCCGGTACCGGTGACGGGGCGACCGCGGCGGCCGTTGTCGAACAGCGCGTCAACGGCTTCCTGCAGCATGCGCTTTTCGTTGTTGACGATGATCTCGGGAGCACCGAGGTCAATCAGACGACGAAGACGGTTGTTGCGGTTGATCACACGACGGTAGAGGTCGTTGAGGTCACTGGTCGCGAAGCGGCCACCGTCAAGCTGCACCATCGGGCGCAGCTCGGGCGGAATGACCGGAACAACATCGAGAACCATGGATGCCGGGCTCATACCGGTCTCCAGGAACGAGTTGACAACCTTCAGGCGCTTGATCGCACGGATCTTGCGCTGACCCTTGCCCTCAGAAATCTGCAGGTGCAGGTTCTCAGCTTCAGTCTTCAGGTCGAATGCCGCAAGGCGACGCTGGATCGACTCGGCGCCCATGTAGGCCTCGAAGTACTGACCGAAGCGGTCCTGCAGCTCGTGGAAGACGTCATCCTCGGGACGAAGCACGCCGACCTCGAGAGTGCGGAAGTCTTCCCACACGCGCTCGAGCTTGGCGATAGCCTCGTCGGCGCCCTTACGGGTGAGGGTCATCTCCTTCTCAGCAGCGTCCTTCACCTTCTTCTTGGCGTCAGCCTTGGCACCCTCAGCTTCGAGGGCCGCGAGGTCCTCTTCCAGCTTGGAGAGACGCTCGGCGATCTTCGAGTCGCGACGGTCACCGAGAGTCTTCAGCTCAAGGCGAATGTTGTTCTCCTGCGTTGCCAGGTCGCGGTGACGAGCATCCTCATCGACCGAGATGACCATGTAGGCAGCGAAGTAGATGACCTTCTCAAGGTCCTTCGGCGCCATGTCCAGCAGGTAGCCCAAGCGCGACGGAACGCCCTTGAAATACCAGATGTGCGTGACGGGCGCAGCGAGCTCAATGTGGCCCATGCGCTCACGACGAACGGAGCTCTTCGTGACCTCCACGCCGCAACGCTCACACACGATGCCCTTGAAGCGGACACGCTTGTACTTACCGCAGGCACACTCCCAGTCGCGAGAAGGTCCGAAGATCTGCTCGCCGAAGAGGCCGTCCTTCTCAGGCTTGAGCGTGCGATAGTTGATGGTTTCAGGCTTCTTGACCTCACCGTAGGACCATCCGCGGATGTCCTCTGCGGTAGCCAGGCCGATGCGAAGCTCATCGAAAGTGTTTGACTCGAGCACTAGTTCTCCTGTGTCTCAATAAATTCTTTGATCAGACGGGGGCAGAGCCGCGCGTCAGATCTCGTCGATCGAGGCGGACTCGAAACGGCTGGAGATGTTGATGCCGAGCTCTTCCGCAGCGCGGAATGCCTCGTCATCGGTGTCACGGAGGTTGACCGTCGTACCGTCAGCCGAGAGGACCTCGACGTTCAGGCAGAGCGACTGCATCTCCTTCATGAGCACCTTGAACGACTCGGGGATTCCAGGCTCCTGGATGTTCTCGCCCTTGACGATCGCCTCGTACACCTTGACGCGGCCAAGGATGTCGTCGGACTTGATCGTGAGGAGCTCCTGGAGCGCGTATGCCGCGCCGTAGGCCTCGAGCGCCCACACTTCCATCTCACCGAAGCGCTGTCCACCGAACTGCGCCTTACCACCCAGCGGCTGCTGGGTGATCATCGAGTACGGACCCGTCGAACGTGCGTGGATCTTGTCGTCGACCAGGTGGTGCAGCTTCAGGATGTACATGTAGCCCACCGAGATCGGCGCCGGGAACGGCTCACCGGAGCGGCCGTCGAACAGCTGCGTCTTACCGGTTGAGTCGATCATGCGCACACCGTCGCGTGTCGGCAGTGTGGAATCGAGGAGACCTGCGATCTCGTGCTCTTCTGCACCGTCGAACACCGGGGTTGCAACCTTGGTGCCAGGGGCAGCCTCGAAGGCGTCCTCAGGCAGAGTCGCAGCCCACTCAGGCTTGCCTTCGACCTTCCAGCCCTGCTTGGCGATCCACCCGAGGTGCGTCTCGAGCACCTGACCGAAGTTCATTCGACCGGGGATACCCAGCGGGTTCAACACGATGTCGACCGGGGTGCCGTCCGGAAGGAACGGCATGTCCTCGATCGGGAGGATCTTCGCGATGACACCCTTGTTGCCGTGACGGCCAGCAAGCTTGTCACCCTCGGTGATCTTGCGCTTCTGAGCGATGTAGACCACGACGCGGCGGTTGACGCCGGAGCCGAGCTCGTCATCGCCATCTTCCGCGTTGAACTCCTTGACAGCGATGATCGTGCCCTGCTCACCGTGGGGCACCTTCAGCGAGGTGTCACGGACTTCGCGGCTCTTCTCGTTGAAGATCGCGCGCAGCAGGCGCTCTTCCGCCGACAGCTCGGTCTCACCCTTCGGCGTGACCTTGCCGACGAGGATGTCGCCAGGGCGAACCTCAGCGCCGATGCGGATGATGCCGCGCTCGTCGAGGTCCTTCAGCAGCTCAGGGCTGACGTTGGGGAGGTCACGGGTGATCTCCTCCTTGCCGAGCTTCGTGTCGCGGGAGTCAACCTCGTACTCTTCGATGTGAATCGAGGAGAGAGTGTCGTCCTTTACGAGGTCCTGGCTGAGGATGATCGCATCCTCGAAGTTGTAACCTTCCCACGTCATGAACGCGACGAGGAGGTTCTTACCCAGTGCGAGCTCACCGTTCTGGGTCGCGGGGCCATCAGCGATGACCTCGTTGACCTCGACGCGCTCGCCCTCGGAAACGAGGACCTTCTGGTTGTACGACGTGCCCTGGTTGGAGCGGTCGAACTTACGCAGGTGGTATTCCTGCGTGCCGCCCTCGTCGAGGGTGACGACGACGCGGTCTGCAGAGACCTCAGTGACAACACCGGCCTTTTCGGCAGAGAGAACGTCTCCGGCGTCAATAGCCGCAAAGCCCTCCATACCGGTACCGACCAGCGGCGAGTCGCTGCGCAGCAGCGGCACAGCCTGACGCTGCATGTTGGCGCCCATGAGCGCGCGCTGAGCGTCATCGTGCTCAAGGAACGGCACGAGCGAGGTTGCAACCGACACCATCTGGCGCGGCGAAACGTCCATGTAGCCGATTTCGGCGGGCTCGAACATGTCGACCTCACCGTTACCGCCCTTGGGGCGTGCCAGCACGTGGCTCTCGAGGAACGAACCGTCCTTGCCCAGCGGCGCGTTGGCCTGAGCAATGTTGAAGTCAACCTCTTCGGCAGCCGTGAGGTAGTCGATCTGGTCGGTTGCCTTCGCGTCGACAACGCGACGGTACGGGGTCTCGATGAAACCGAAGGAGTTGATGCGCGCGAAGGTGGCGAGCGAGCCGATCAGACCAATGTTCGGGCCTTCAGGAGTCTCAATCGGGCACATGCGGCCGTAGTGCGACGGGTGAACGTCACGAACCTCAACACCTGCGCGGTCACGGGACAGACCACCAGGGCCCAGCGCCGAAAGGCGACGCTTGTGGGTCAGACCCGCGAGCGGGTTGTTCTGGTCCATGAACTGCGACAGCTGCGACGTTCCGAAGAACTCCTTGATCGCGGCGACGACGGGGCGCACGTTGATCAGGGTCTGCGGCGTGATCGCCTCGATGTCCTGCGTGGTCATGCGCTCGCGAACGACGCGCTCCATACGGGAAAGACCCGTGCGGACCTGGTTCTGGATGAGCTCGCCAACGGCGCGGATACGACGGTTACCGAAGTTGTCGATGTCGTCGGTCGCCATACGCATCTCGGCCTTCTTGCCGTTGCGGAAGCCGGTGAAGGTCTCATCGCCACGGTGCAGACGCACGAGGTACTTGATGGTTTCAACGATGTCTTCGACGGTCAGAACCGAGGAGTCCAGTGGCTGGTTCAGGCCGAGCTTCTGGTTGATCTTGTAGCGACCAACCTTCGCAAGGTCGTAGCGCTTTGAGTTGAAGTAGAAGTTGTCCAGCAGGGCGCGGGCAGCCTCAGCGGCAACCTGCTCGCCCGGACGGAGCTTGCGGTAGATGTCGCGGAGCGCATCTTCCTTCGTGAGGATGGTGTCCTTGGCCAGCGTCTCCTCGATGGAGGGGAAGCCGCTGAACTCAGCGAGGATCTCTTCGCTGGTCATGCCGAGGGCCTTCAGGAAGACCGTGACGGACTGCTTGCGCTTGCGGTCGATGCGCACACCGACCTGGTCGCGCTTGTCGATCTCGAACTCGAGCCATGCGCCACGGCTCGGGATCACGCGAGCGGAGACGATGTCCTTGTCAGAGGTCTTGTCAGGGGTCTTGTCGAAGTAGACACCCGGCGAGCGCACGAGCTGGGAGACAACGACACGCTCGGTGCCGTTGATGATGAACGTTCCCTTGGTCGTCTGCAACGGGAAGTCACCCATGAAGACGGTCTGAGTCTTGATCTCACCGGTCTGGTGATTCATGAACTCAGCCTCGACGTAGAGCGGAGCGGCGTATGTCTTGCCACGCTCCTTGCACTCGTCAATCGAGTACTTCTCCGGCTCGAGGTAGGGGTTTGTGAAGCTCAGCTGCATGGTCTCGCTGAGGTCTTCGATCGGAGAGATCTCCTCGAAGATCTCCTCCAGACCGCTGAACTCGTTGAGGTCCTTGCGGCCGGCCTTCTTGCCTTCAGCGAGGCGAGCCTTCCAGGTGTCGTTGCCGACAAGCCAGTCGAAGGACTCTGTCTGCAACGCAAGAAGGTCAGGGACCGTCAGCGTGTCTGAGACCTTCGCGAACGAAAGACGGGATGCTCCGCGTCCGTTCTTGTTGGTGGTGGATGTGGATGCGTTGGGAGCAGCAGCCAAGGGAATAACCTCCGTGAGCCCCGCAGGGCTTCTCGATTCCTTTGTCGTCAGGTGGAGTGCGCACTCGTATGCTCAACAACTGCCGACCACCATATGAGGGCAGGGAGAACCGAGGCGCAACGATCAACTATACGACGAATTTCGCGACATGGCAAGCGCAATCCTTGACGTTCTTCGGATGCGCTGGTAAAAGCGAGTTGAGCGCGTGGGTCAGAGCACCCTGATCAGGAGGCGATGTTGAGCTCGTTGCCGGGGATGGATGCCAGCAGGCGCCGCGTGTACGGATCGCGAGGGTTCGTAAAGATCTCCTCTGAGGTGGCCGCTTCTACCAGCGCACCATCCTTCATCACACACACGTAGTCACTGATCAACCTCACGACGGCGAGGTCGTGCGAGATGAACAAGTAGCTGAGTCCGTACTCGCTCTGCAGGTCGCCGAGCAGGGTCAGAATCTGATCCTGCACCAGCACATCCAGCGCGGAGACGGGCTCATCGCAGACGATCAAATCAGGAGAGAGTGCCAGCGCCCTGGCGATCGCAATACGCTGACGCTGACCGCCAGAGAGCTCAGCCGGATACCGCCTCAGCATTGACTGCGGCAACGCCACGTCGTCGAGCAATTGCCGGACGCGCTTGCGGCGCTCCGCCGAACTGCCGCGCTTGTAGAACTCCAGCGGTTCACCGATCAGTCGCTCGATCGTGAACATCGGATTCAGACTCGAGTACGGGTCCTGGAAGATCGGCTGCACGCGCTGGCGGAAGTCGCGGGTCTCCGCACGGCTGAGCGAGGAGATGTCCTTGCCCTCGTATTTGATGAGGCCGCTTGTCGGCTCGACGACTTTCAGCAGCATCCGTGCCGTCGTGGTCTTCCCCGACCCCGACTCCCCCACGATCGCGACGGTCTCGCCTCGTGGAATCACCAGCGACACATCGTTCACTGCGACGAAATCATCGCCACGTCCACGAACCGGATACACCTTAGTGAGGTTCTCGATCTCAACGATGTTGTCGGATGCCGCGGGCCCGCCGGCAGGCGCAGGGGCCGACGCTGCGGCATCCCGATCCTCGACGCGGAACGCCGCAGGCTGCAGGCGGGCCACGGCCACCGATGGCGCTGCGGCCACGAGTGACTTCGTGTAGGGATGCTGCGGATCCTCAAGAATCTGTCGCGCGTCGCCCTGCTCCACCACCTTTCCGCGGTGCATCACGATGACTCGTTCCGCGCGTTCGGCAGCGAGGCCCAGATCGTGTGTGATCAGCAGCACGGCGGTGCCGAGCTCGCGCGTCATCTCGCCGATCTGGTCAAGGATCGTCTGCTGCACCGTGACATCCAGCGCACTCGTGGGCTCATCCGCGATCAGCAGCCGCGGCTTGCACGCCAGGCCAATCGCGATCAGCGCGCGCTGCCGCATACCGCCAGAGAACTCATGCGGATACTGCTTGGCACGCGATGCCGCATCAGGAAGACCGGCGGCCTCGAGCGCTTCCACAACCTTCTGCGAGACGTTCTGTCTGTTCGCGAGGCCGTGCGCGAGCAGCGTCTCCGCCACCTGGGTGCCGATCTTGGCGACCGGGTTGAGATTGGACATCGGATCCTGCGGGACCAGACCGATGTCACGTCCACGAATCGCGCGCAGCTCGTTCTCGGATGCCTTGGTGATATCGCGTCCGTCAAGACGGACGCTGCCACCAGCGATGCGTCCGCCACCGGCAAGAAGCCCGATGATCGCCATCGCGGTCGTGGACTTGCCCGAACCGGACTCTCCCACAATCGCGACGGTCTGGCCCTCAGAGATCTCCAGGTCAACACCTTCGACGGCATGCACGACGCCGTCCATAGTGTTGAAGTCGACGGCCAGATCCTTGACCGACAGCAGCGGAGCATCCATGTTCTTATTTTCTTTGCTCATGTCAGCGTGCCCTCGTCCTCGGGTCCATAGATTCGCGCAGCGCTTCACCGAACAGGGTGAAGCCCAACGCCGTTACTGCGATACAGATACCGGGCAGGAAAGCCAGCCACGGCGCGATGGCGAGCTCGCTCTGCGCGTAGGTGAGCATCCGCCCCCACTCAGCAGTCTCGGGGCGTCCGCCGCCGAGGCCGAGGAACGACAGTGCTGCGGCGTCGATCACGGCGGTTGCAAGCGTCAGCGTTCCTTGCACGATCACAGGCCCAATCGCGTTCGGCAGCACGTGCGACATGGTGATGCGACCGCGACCGAGTCCGAGCGTCTGCGCCGAGAGCACGTAATCACTTGAGCGCTGCTGCAACATCGATGCGCGCAGCAGACGCGCGAAGATCGGCACCTGCGACGCTCCGATAGCGATCATCACCGCGGACGGCGTCTGACCGAGGATCGCCGCAATCGACACGGCGAGCAGCAGGTTCGGCACCGACAGGATGATGTCGACGATGCGCATGATCACAGTGTCGACCCAGCCACCGAAGGTACCGGCGACGAGTCCGAGAATCATGCCGCCCACGAGACCGATCGCGGTCGAGATCACACCGACCAGCAAGGATGCTTGCGCACCCCAGATCAGTTTCGACAGGACATCGCCACCGAAGCGGTCCAAGCCCAGCGGGAATGCGGGGTCGTCGCCAGGGCCGGGGATATGCGTCGGCGTGATGAGCTTCGCGCCGGGCAATGCCGTCTCTGGATACGGGGCAAGAAGCGGCGCGAGAGCTGCCACGAGAATAAACAGCAGCACGATGACTGCGCCAACCCACGCGGACGGATTGTGCCTGAGACGACGGAAGACATCGCTCCAAAAGCCGCCGGTGCTGCCCTTCAGCTCGCTCTGAGCGACAGCGACCGTGTCAACGATCTCGCCGCCCTGTGCGGGGGGAAGTGAAACGCTCATTACTGGACCCTCACTCTCGGGTCGATCAGGCTGTAGGACACATCAACTGCCAGGTTGATCAGCGCGTACGCGATCGCAATGAAGATGATGAAGCCCTGCAACACGGGGAAGTCACGGGTGAAGATCGCCCTGGCCAAGAAGGAACCGATTCCTGGATAGGCGAACACGGTCTCGGTGAGCACCGCGCCGGATATGAGCAGACCAGTCTGCAATCCGATCGTGGTGATCACGGGGAGCATCGAGTTTCGCAGGATGAACCGGTTGCGAAGGATCGAGCTTGACACGCCCTTGGCGCGTCCGGTGCGGACATAGTCCGCGTTTTGCACCTCAAGGACACTGGCCCTCGTGATGCGGACGATGATCGCCAGCGGAATTGTTCCCAGCGCGACGGCGGGGAGGATCAGGTGCTGGATGGCATCCCAGGACGCATCAAACTCGCCGGTGATGATGCCGTCCCACACATAGAAGCCTGTGGGATGGGTGGCGTCTATTCGCGGGCTCTGTCTGCCGTCGGCAGGGAGCCAGCCCAGCTGCACCGCGAAGACGTACTTCAAGATGAAAGCGAGGAAGAACACCGGGATGGTGATGCCAACCAGGCTCAGCACCACTGCGGAGTGATCGCTGAATTTGCCATGACGGCGCGCAGCCCAGTAGCCGAGCGGTACGCCGATGCCGATCGCGATGATGAGCGCGGCAATCGACAACTCGATCGTGGCAGGAAAACGCCGGACGAACTCCTCCAGCACAGAACGGTTCGTCTGAATCGAGGCACCGAAGTCGCCCTGCAACAGCCTGCCGATCCAGATGAAATACTGCTCGAGAAGCGGCCGATCAAAGCCATAAAGTTCGTTGACCCGCTCAATGGCCTCTGGCGTGGCTTTCTCGCCGAGAAGTGCCACCGCCGGTCCACCAGGAAGGGCGCGGACCCAGGCGAAGAGCAAAATGCTCAGGCCGAACAGGGTGGGGATGAGGAACAGCAGTCGCCTGCCGATAGTGCGCAGCAAGAAGTACTCCCAGCTCTTTCAGATGCAACGTCGCAACTCTTCGACCCTTCGAGCGCCAGTGGCCCTGCTCAGGGAACGGAGAGTTGCGACGCAGCAATCCTTACTTGGTGAGGACGATGTCTGTGAAGACTTCGTCGTTCACCGGGCTGGCTGGGTAGCTCTTGACGCGCTCGGCGAATGCGAGGGTCGGAGCCGGGTGTGCGAGCGGAACGCCGGGGATGAACTCGGCGACCATCTCATTGATGTCCTCGTACAACGCACTCTGCTCGTCCAAGTCGGCGACACCGCGTGCGTCGGCCAGCGCCGAGAACAGCTCAGGGTTGTCGAAGCCCCACTCCGAGCTCGGTGCGCCGAAGAAGACGCCGAGGAAGTTGTCGGTGTCGTTGTAGTCGCCGGTCCACCCCAGCAGGTGGATGCCGTGGTCAGCAGTGCCTGTGGTGCGGTCGAGGTACTCTACCCACTCCTCCGACACAGGATTGGTCTTCACTCCGGCCTCGCTGAGCTGCGAAGACAGCACGGTGAAGATCTGCTCGGGGTCTGGCATGTACGGACGCGAGACGTTGACCGGGTAGTTGAAGTCCAGCGTCAGAGGGTTGGCCTCGTCGTAGCCGGCCTCAGCCAGCAGTTCCTTGGCCTTTTCCGGGTCGTAGTCATACGCAGGAACATCGGGGTTGTAGCCGTTGACGGAGTCAGGCATGAACTCGATCGCCTTCTCGGTGCCCTCTGGTAGAACCTGACTGATCAGAGCGTCTTTGTCGACCGCGTAAGACAGTGCCTCGCGCACCTTCGGGTCCTGAAGCTCAGGCAGAGCCTGGTTGAACGCGAGGTAGAGGATCGTGAACGGAGGACGCGACACCATCGTGAAGCCGTCTTCTTCGAGAGCGGCCGTGTCGGCAGGACCGACCAGGTCGTAACCGTCGATGTCGCCCGCCTCGAGTGACTGACGACGTGCGGTCGGGTCATCGATCACGCGGAAGATGACTTCTTCGATCTGGCCCTTGTCCCCCCAGTAGTCGTCATAGATGTTGAGGGTGAGCTGCTCACCAGGAGCCCAGTCGCTGAAGGCGAAGGGCCCGGTGCCGACAGGGTGACCCTGCGCGTACTCAGAGAGCTTGGGTGCTTCGGCCGAGCCGCCGACCGCGTCAGCTTCGAACTCCTGCATAGCGGAGGGGCTCTGCATGGCGAATGCGGGCAGTGAAAGTGCGGGGATGAAGCCAGCGAAGGGCTTGTTCAGCTCAACCGTGACGGAGTAGTCGCCGTCGGCGGTGCAGGACTTGTAAACCGCACTTTCGGGGCTGTCTGCATAGCCGTGGAACAGCTTGTTGTAGTAGTAACCGAAGGCTTCAGATGCGGCGAGGCCGGTCCAGTTGTACCAGCGGTCGAAGTTGTAGCAGACGGCTTCTGCGTTGAACGGGGTGCCGTCGTGGAAGGTGACGTCCTCTTTCAGCGTGAAGGTGTGGCTCATGCCATCCTCAGCTGATTCCCACGACTCTGCGAGGAGCGGAGCGGGATCTGCGGTGCCAGGCTCGACGCCGACCAGGCCTTCGAAGATGTTGCGCGAGACGCGGAAGGTCTCACCGTCCTGGGCGAATGCGGGATCGAGGCTGGCCGGGTCAGAAGATGCGGCGAAGACAAACGTGCTGTCGACATCGCCAGATGCTTCCGTTGATTCATCGCCGCGTTCGCTGGCGACGCAGCCGGCGAGCAGCATTGCTGCAATCGCGGTGCCGGTGACGGCGATGAGACCTCGCCGACGCATGGATGTGTGGTGCATGCTGTGTACCTTCCCTGTAGGGGCGCTTCAGTGCGCGTGCCCGCTGCATCATCGCAGCCGTTACACGGCGATGAATCGACCCTACCTAGCCAGCCAGCCGAATCCGAACGTATCCACATTGCAATCCGGTATCGGCTCGGTAACAACTGCCGCCAGACATAGGCTCGTCGTATGGGACGCCCACGCACGAAGGACATCGAGCATCCGCACACACGCCTCGACCACGGCGGCATCGCGCGGATCATTCCTTCGGAGTTCACAAGTGGTTTCGAACTGATCGTCGACGACACCCCGCAGTCGCACGTCGACCTCGACGACCCCACACATCTGCACTTCGAATACGTCGTGCGGATGGGCGCGGTGATCGATCAGCTTCCCGCTGGGCCGCTCACAGCCGTGCACCTCGGCGCCGGTGCACTGACCGTTCCGCGCTATATCGATGCAACCAGGCCGGGGTCACGGCAGCAGGTCATCGAATGGGAGGCGCCGCTGGCTGCCCTGGTGCGCGAGCACCTTCCGTTACCGCGCGGAGCATCCATTCGGATCCGAATCGGTGATGCTCGCGAGGGGGCAAGGAAGCTCCCCGCCGCAATGACAAGGGCCTGCGACCTCATCGTCTCTGATGTGTATTCAGGTGCGCAGACACCTGCACACCTGACAAGCGTCGAGTTCTACACAGAGTTGCGTACCCTGTTGGCGCCCGAGGGCGTGCTGCTCGTCAACGTTGCCGACGGGCCCGGCCTCGCCTTCGCCCGGCGCCAGGTCGCCACGATCGCGCACGTTTTGCCTGAAGTCGCGTTGCTTGCCGATACTCAGGTGCTGAAAGGTCGACGATTCGGGAACCTCGTGATCGCAGCATCCGCTGCTCCCCTGCCCACCGAATGGCTGCCTCGGATGCTGGCCGCCGGGCCGCATCCAGCGAAAATTGCCCAGGACGCTGAGGTTGACGCCTTCGCGAAGGGGGCGCGCATCGTCACAGATGCGGATGCTGTGGCATCCCCCAAGCCGGACTCGTCACTCTTTCTGCGTTAAACGACGTCGGTTCCTGCTCCTCCTGGCGTGCCGTCGGAGCGTCCGGAGAAGTCGCAGGCAGACTGAAGTGGATGCTGCGGAAGGAGAGCACATGGGTTTCATTCGAGGTTACGACTCAGACACTCTTCGTGAGCAGATCGACGAGGCCGCATGCGCTGAACGGCTTGCCGAAATCGAGACTCAGCGGAGCCTTCCCTCGATGTTGGAGCGCGTGTGGCTGCTGAAAGTCCTGGGCCAACTCGACGAGGCCCTCACGCTGTCAGAGGAAACTGTGCGCCTGGCCCGGATGGCCGGCACCCGTAAAGACGTGTTGCGGGCACGGGTGTTGCACGCGACGGTCCTCCAGTTCCGCGGGGCGCACAGCGCCGCCGAACAGGTGCTGACGACCTGCGCGACAGAAGCTGAGGGGCAGGGGTGGGCGTCGATTGCGGCGTTCGCACATCAGCACCAGGGCAAGAACGCGTTTGAGGCCGGCGACTTTGACCAGGCACGGGAGAGCTTCAAACAGGAGCTGTTCTTACGCCGCGAGTCAGGTGCCGCAGAACGCGAGCTCGAGACCGTTCTGCTGGCGATTGAGACGGTGGATCGGCACACGAGCGGACGTCTGGTCACCACCTAAGTTGCCGGTGAGTATCCCGATGTCCCTGGGATGTCTTACTCTTGGCGCATGGCGGATCTGAACCGTGTGCGCGTCTGGGGCGAGGCATTAATTCAGCTTCATCTCGATGAAAGCTGGACCTTTGGCTTTGACCATGCGAAGCGCCGTGCTGGGCAATGTGATTTCCGTGCCAAGCGGATCACTGTGTCGCGCTATCTTGCTGCGCGCTTCGAGGATGACGACATCCACCAGGTACTGCTACATGAGGTTGCCCACGCGCTCGCAGGGCATCGCGCCGCACACGGCCCGAAGTGGAAACGCATCGCCGATGACCTCGGCTACGTCGGCGGCACCACGCACCAGGGCGAAACTGCCGTTGAGCTTGCTCCCTGGGTCGGAACATGCCCGGCGGGACATGTGACATATCGACACCGCCGGGCGAGTCGGCCGACGTCGTGCGCGAAGTGTTCCCGCACGTTCGACCCGCAGTATGAGTTCGTCTGGACGCGTCGTGAGATCACCGCCGCTGCGCGGCTCGCCGCACAGATGCCGCGGGAGGATTAGCCGCGGGAACTTGGCACTGTCTCGCGCTTCGCGCGGCTGTTTCCAGCGGTCGCGCGGCTGTTGTTCGCTCGCGCGGCTGTTTCCAGTGGTCGCGCTGCTGTTGTTCGCTCGAGTGGCTAATACTTCGGGCGCGTGAGCGAAAATTAGCCGCGCGAAGCGGCGAAGGGAACGAAGACCCCGTCGACGAGAACCGGCACAGCATCCGTTGCGTCGACTTCAGCAGCCGCCGCGACGCTGGTAGGAACGTGTCCTGCTGCTTCCGCTCGGGCCGTTGCCGCAACTCCGATGTCAAGTTCGCGCCCCGACCCGGATGCTGTGAGCAGATGCCGCATCGCCCGGCGTAGTCCGCGCGCCGACTCACAGGCAGCGGCAGCTTCAGGTGAAGTGTGATCGAGGCCGAGGTCGCTCAGAGCCGCGATGATCGAGCCCGCTCCGAGCTGATCTTCCACGGCAAGACGGAGCTCTCCGACATCCGTCAACTCCCCCGCCGCGATCACCGACACCGAAATGCGCTGCTGCCGCTGGTTCTGCAGCGCGAGCACTGCCTGCGCGACCGCCGAGGCGTTGCGCAACGAGCCGAGCAGGACGGTCGACTCCCCCGTCGCGGCGGATGCCACAGCTGCACCGTTGCGCGACCAGGTCGCAGCATCCGCCAAATCAACGCTCTGACCGTTTGCGACGGCATCCGTCACCGTCGATGTGAATCGCAACACGTCGACGGCCACGACGATATCGGCTG
>DQHP01000061.1:0-208 GCA_003524435.1 Microbacterium sp. | reverse complement strand
CAACACCCCATTCAAAACGGACCTGATACGGGGACTGATCGAATGGCGACGGCATCCCTCCAGCCTAGATCCGCCGCCCCAATCCCTGACCCCCCGTCCTGCCGCCGAACCGATCGCCGACCCCCCGTCCTGCCGCCGACCCCCCGTCCTACTGGCGTCGTTGAGACGGGGGGTCGGCGGAGAGACGGGGTCTCGGCAGGCGGAGGCG